>NZ_JBEOMB010000001.1:0-72160 GCF_046000175.1 Rhodoplanes sp. SY1 | reverse complement strand
GCCGGCGCGGCGCCCGGCGAGGCCGGCACGGCGGCCGGCAGGTCGCGGGCCGGGACTGGCGCCGCCGGCGTCGACGGCTCCGGCGCCATGATGCTCACCGGCGGAATCGAGGCGGCGGACGGGAAATCGTAACGCGACGACACCGGGTGGCCGGCGCCGGCGGGCTGCCGCTCCTTCGGCCGGCGTGCGGCCGGTGCCGGCGAGACCGGGCGCGCTCGCCCCTCCGGCCGCGCCCACAGGGCTGTCGGCGTCGCCGCCGGCCCGCCAGCCGGCCGCATGGCGGGCCAGGATCGCATCGAAGGACCGCTCGCGCAGATGGCCGCGCAGCCGGTCCGGCTGCTCGAAGAGGGCGAGCGGCGGGCAGAAGTCGGCCGAGCAGCCGGCCCGCAGGGCGAGCACGTGGGCGACGATTCCGAACCGGTCGGCGACGAGCGCGCGCTTCAGCGGCAGGAGCGCGCGGACCGCCGCCGCATCCCCGGCGACGCGCGGCGCCGCCTGGACGAAGAGGTCGACCTGGGCGGCCACGTAGGACACGGCCGCCGCGGCCGTCTCGGGACGTCCGAACAGAACCGCCTCGCAGGCCGCCTCGCCGGGCGTGGCGACGAGCCCGTCCAGGCAGGCGAGCGGCGAGCCGGGCACCAAAGCGCGGGCCGCGAGATCGGCCATGCGCTGCTCCAGCGCGCGACGCTCGGCGACCCGCTCGTGCAGCATCATGCCGGTGGTGACGGCAGCGCCGGCCGCCACGGCGGCGACGATCAGGGCGGCGATGCCGGCGACCAGTGCGCCGGCGCCGCTGCGCCGCCACGCGGCGACGGCACCCACCACGGCGAGGACGGCGACCAGGCCGGTCCCCCAGACGGGCAGCGACGTCACCCCGCCGGCCGGATCGAATCCCAGCATCTCGCCTCCCCGGCGCACGCCACACGACCGTCCACGACGGGACGGTCCCGACACAGCTGTCCCCGATACGGATGTCCCCGCCCCGGCCGGGTCACCGGCCGCGACAGGCCCGGTTTCGGACCGCAAACTTGTCGATTTTATGCCGCATTGGTTCCCATTGTCCGGTCGCGTGCTCTAGTGTCCCGGCCGACGGCGGCCCGGCCAGCGGGCCGCTGCTCGACGGGAGGTCGCATCGCGACCCGTGTACCTTGGAGGTTGTTTCCGATGATCGGACGGACGTTCGTGGCCCCCCTGCTCGCCACCGGCCTGCTGGCCGCCGGCGTGATCGCCCTGCCGGCCGCGACGCGCGCCGAGCCGCTCGTCACCCAGGGCATCGGCGCGTCGAGCTGCAGCAAGCTCGCGGCCGATCTGAAGCCGGCCGAGGGCCTGCAGAACCCGGTCAACCTGATGCTCTACGCCTGGGTGCAGGGCTATCTGAGCGCCGCCAATGTCGCGCTGCTCGAGCACGACGGAAAGCACGTCGATCTCGCCGGTCTTGACGAGCAGAAGGTCGTCGGCATGATCGCCACCTACTGCAAGGCCAATCCCGATCACAAGCCCTCGGCGGCGATCGACGACTTCATCAGGAAGGCGGCGAAGAATCGCGCCAAGTGGGACGTCGGCACGATCGACTGGAACGGCTGACGTCACGGCGCTGCAGCACGCGATCAGACGGCGGCGGACGTGACCGACCGGCGCCGCCGTTCACCATCTTCGCATCCGACATTGGTCGTATGCGGCGACCGCCGCGCAGCGTGACGATGCACTGAACGCCTTTGGTCATGCGCCTTTCCGGCATCGCGCAGCGGTCACGCCGGGCGGCCTGTCCCCATTTTCCGACCCGTGGCTGATCTAGATCAAAGCCGCTAGGACCCGCCCGCAGCATTGTCCCCCGCGAACGATCGATCGACACGTGAGAGCGTCGTCTCGGTCGAACAGTCGGTGCGCAGCGTCGTGCCACGGGGGTGCGCGATGCTGCGATGCCCAGCGGGCGGTTCGAAAGAACCGCCCGCCTTTTTTTGTGCTCGGTGGTTCGAAGAGAGCACCCGGACCTTGTTTGTTCGACCGTACGACCGTACAGGTCCGGGCCGACGATCTGATCAGATCGCTGTCACGGGCGAACTGCTCCGGATGCGCGGCGATTCGCGTCAGCGACGTGATCAGACCAGCGCGAACAGGCGCACCGGTGCGCCGGTCGCCTCCTCGATCTTCGGCAGGCCGACGACCAGCGTCGCCCCGACGGCCGGCGCCTGCTCCAGATTGGCGACGTTCTCCAGGCCCCAGCGGCCGGCCGGCAGCCACACCTTGTGAGTCTTGAAGTCCTTCGAGGGGCCGTTGTCGAGCGACAGCGTGTCGACCGCGAGCCCCACGACCTCGCGCTCCTTCAGCAGCCACTCCGCCGCCTCCGGCGCGATGCCGGGAAAGTGCAGCGTCCCGTCGACGTCGCGGCCGATGAAGCGCGCCGGATCGGTGAGCGCGAGCTTGCCGAAGCCCGAATGCATGGCGACGCAGCAGCCGCGCGGCAGCCTCCCGTGCTTCGCCTCCCACGCATCGAGATCGGCCCGCGACATCAGATAGTCCGCCTCGTCGGAGGCCTTCTCGACGACGTCGACGACGGCGAGCGGGACGACCAGAGTCTCGGTCGTGATCTGGTCGACGCTCGCGCCCTTCTCGGCGAAATGAATCGGCGCGTCGATATGCGTGCCGGCATGCTCGACGAGCGTCCAGACATACATGTTGTAGCCGTCCTTGGCGAAGTCGGCGCGCTGCTCCATCTCGATCCCGGCGGTGTCGAAGAAGGTCGGGAATTTCGGCCCGAGCGTGTGGGAGAGATCGATCACGCGCGTGAAGCTCGTCGGCATCGCGGTCTTCGGCGGGGGAGCGGGCACGGCCGGCGCGGTGGCGGGCGGAGCGCTCTGCGCCAGGACCGAGGCCGGTGCGATCGCCGTGGCGGCGAAGCCGGCCGCCGCCGCTCCGGCGCGGCCGAAGAAGCCGCGGCGCGACAGCCCGGCCGTCACGGCCTCCATGCATCCCGGAACGCACATCGACACCTCCTCGGTTG
Source organism: Rhodoplanes sp. SY1 (assembly GCF_046000175.1). Classification (NCBI taxonomy): domain Bacteria; kingdom Pseudomonadati; phylum Pseudomonadota; class Alphaproteobacteria; order Hyphomicrobiales; family Nitrobacteraceae; genus Rhodoplanes; species Rhodoplanes sp. SY1. Next base: position 69,159 of record NZ_JBEOMB010000001.1, on the reverse strand, counting down.
CGTGCGGCGCGCACTCTACACGAACTCGACGACACACGAACGCGATGGCACACGAACGCGCCGGCAAACGAACGCACGGCGCCGACGCACCGTCGAGTTCGGCCCCGCCTTGCCGCGTTCTGCCGGCGGTCGTAGTCTTGTTTCGCCACACGGCACACGGCACATCGGACGGACGCTCGGCGATATCATCATGACGACACCAGGCCGCTTTCTCGCCACTGCCTGCATCGGCCTCGCCGCGTTGGTCGGCGCACCATCCAGCGGCGCCTTCGGCCAGTCGGCCGACCTCGTGCTCTGCGACCGCATCGCCGCCGATCCGAGCGACCCGGACAAGCCGGCGGACGTGAAGGGCGTCGCCGAGATCGCCGCCGGCGACGTGGCGACGGCGATCAGGTTCTGCAAGGTCGCGGCGGCGGGATCGCGGCGCGCGCAATACGGGCTGGGTCGCGCCTATGCGGCGAACCGCCAGCCGGCCGAGGCCGCGGCGGCGTTCCGCCGGGCCGCCGACAAGGGCAGCACCGCCGCGATGGTCGAGCTCGGCCTCCTCTACGCTACCGGCACGGGCATGCCGAAAAACGAGGACCAAGCGCGAAAGCTGTTCGAGAAGGCGGCCGAGGCCGGCAATCCGCGCGGCGTCACCAATCTGGCGGCGCTGTCGGGCGGCGCCGGCGCGAGCGGGGCCGCGGCCGATCCGGCGCGTCAGCGCGCCCTGCTCGCGAGGGCGGCCGAGGCCGGCAACCCGGAGGCGCAGTACCAACTCGGCCTGCTGCTCGCGGCCGGAACGGGCGGCGGCAAGGACGCCACCGGGGCGCGTGCCCTGTTCGAGAAGGCGGCCGCCCAGGACCACGCCGGTGCGCTGGAGCGGGCCGGCTTCTTCGCCGCCGAGGGACTGGGCGGCGACAAGGACACGACCGCCGCCAAGGCCTATTACGAGCGCGCCGTGGCGCTCGGCAACGCCGACGCCAAGCCGGCCCTGGAGCGCCTGCGCTGCCCGCACGTGATCAAGAACAAGCAGGGTCAGGTGGTGACCACCCTGTGCTGGTGAGGGTTTCCGGCCCGTTGCCGCACCCGTGTCCCGGACGCGGTGCGACGCACCGCGCGCCGGGACCCAGAAGCCATGAGACGAGGCATCGCCGGGCCGCCCCTGAGCCCCGGCTCTGCGTCACATCGGGCCTGCGCCCGATGTGACTTGTCCGGGGCACGGCCCCGAGGCACACGCCCCCTGCTCCTGGCAAAATTCCGTGTATAAGGCCGCATGCTCGTCATCACCGACCTCACGGTCCGGATCGCCGGACGCCTTCTCGTCGACCGCGCCACGGTGCAGGTTCCGGCCGGCGCGCGCGTCGGCCTCGTCGGCCGCAACGGCACCGGCAAGTCGACCCTGTTCCGCACCATCACGGGCCAGCACCACGCCGACTCGGGCGAGATCGGCGTGCCGGCCCGCACCGTCATCGGCACCCTGCCCCAAGAGGCGCCGAACGGGCCGCAGCCGCTGATCGACATCGTGCTCGCCGCCCACACCGAGCGCACCGCGCTGCTCGCCGAGGCCGAGACCGCGACCGACCCGCACCGCATCGCCGAGCTGCACACCCGCCTCGCCGACATCGGCGCGCATTCGGCCCCGGCGCGGGCCGCCGCGATCCTGCACGGGCTCGGCTTCTCGCACGACGATCAGAAGCGCCCGGTGAGCGAGTTCTCGGGCGGCTGGCGCATGCGCGTCGCGCTCGCCGCGGTGCTGTTCCGCGAGCCCGACGTGCTGCTGCTCGACGAGCCGACCAACTATCTCGACCTCGAGGGCACGCTGTGGCTCGAGGAGCATATCGCCCGCTATCCGCACACGGTCGTGGTGATCAGCCACGATCGCGACCTGCTCGACAACGCGGTCGATTCGATCCTGCATCTGGAGAACGGCAAGCTCACGTTCTACCGCGGCAACTACTCGACCTTCGAGAAGACGCGGGCCGAGCGGCTGCTCCTCGATCAGAAGCTCGCCAAGAAGCAGGAGGCGCAGCGCGCCCGCCTCACCGCCTTCGTCGAGCGCTTCCGCGCCAAGGCGACCAAGGCCCGTCAGGCGCAGTCGCGGCTGAAGATGCTGCAGCGGCTCGGGCCGGCCCCCGCCCGCATCGCCGACGAGGTGCGCGAGATCGTGCTGCCGGCACCGCAGCGATTGTTGTCGCCGCCCATCATCGCGGTCGACGACGTGTCGGTCGGCTACGAGCCCGGCAAGCCGATCCTCAAGCGGGTGACGCTGCGCATCGACAACGACGACCGCATCGCGCTTCTCGGCGCCAACGGCAACGGCAAGTCGACGCTCGTCAAGCTGATCGCCGGCAAGATCGGCGCCATGGACGGCCGCGTCACCCGCGCCGACAAGCTCGACGTCGGCTACTTCGCCCAGCATCAGCTCGACGAGCTCGACGAGGGCGCGAGCGTCTACACGCATGTCCGCCGGCTGATGCCGGACGCGGCCGAGAGCGCCGTGCGGGCCAAGGCCGGCGCCATCGGCTTTTCCGAGGGCGCCGCCGACACGCTGGTGGGCAAGCTCTCGGGCGGCGAGAAGGCGCGGCTGCTGCTCGGGCTCGCGACCTTCCACGCGCCGCATCTGCTGCTGCTCGACGAGCCGACCAATCATCTCGACATCGACAGCCGCGCCGCCCTGATCGACGCCATCAACGAGTTCCCGGGCGCGGTCGTGATGGTGTCGCATGACCGCTATCTGCTCGACGCCTGCGCCGACCGGCTGTGGCTCGTCGCGAACGGCGGCGTCTCGCCCTTCGAGGGCGATCTCGACGACTATCGGCGGCTGATTCTCGCCGGCGACGACGAGACCGACCGCCGCAGTGACAGGGCCGACAAGACCCCGTCGCGCACCGACCAGCGCCGCGCCGCCGCCGAGAAGCGCGCCGAGCTGGCGCCGCTGCGCAAGCGGATCGGCGCGCTGGAGAAGCAGATCGAGACGCTGCACCAGCGCATCGCCAAGCTCGACGCGGCGCTCGCCGATCCGGCCCTCTACGCCCGCGACGCCGCGAAGGCCGCCGGCCTCGCCAAGGAGCGGGCCGACGCCGCGAGCGCGCTCGCGACGGCCGAGGACGAGTGGCTGACGCTGTCGTCGGAGTACGAGGAGGCGATGGCCGGGTGAGCGGCGCTGGTGCCGCCGCTCGCCGACACCGTGTCCCGGACAAGGCGCATCGGGCCGCAGGCCCGAGGCGCCGCCGAGCCGGGACCCAGGGGCCGCGCGGCAGCGCATCACGTGATCGCCCCTGGGTCCCGGCTCACGGTGCGTCGCACCGCGTCCGGGACACGAAGCCGTCGACCGGCGTCTCGCCCGAAGCGTTCCAACCCTGTATACAAGGTGGCGCCGCCCGCGCACGCGTGCCGGACGGCAACACGAAAAACAACAGGAGGAACCCCATGGCCCCGCGCATCAGCTATGTCGACCCCGCGACCATCACGGACCCGGCGATGACCGAGGAGCTGCAGCGTTGCGCCCGCGAGGGGACGCCGCGCCCGGAGAGCCAGGCCGTGCGCGCGCATGTGCCGGCGGTGTTCTGGTCCTTCGCCGACACCTGGCGCACCGTGTTCCACCAGGGCGTCGCCGACCATTCGATCAAGGAGCTGTGCCGCGTCTACGTGTCCCGCTCGGTGCTGTGCGAGTTCTGCGGCAACCAGCGCTCGATCAAGTCGGCCAAGGCCGGGCTGATCGAGGACGACTACCGCGACCTGATCAACTTCGAAACCTCGACGCGCTACGACGACAAGCAGAAGGCCGCCCTCTCCTACGCCGAGGCGATCACCTGGGACCTGCCGACCGACGACGCCTTCTGGGCGCGGCTGCACGCGCATTTCTCCGAGCCGGAGCTGGTGGAGATCGGCTACTTCGTCGCCGTCACGATGGGCCAGCAGCGCTGGCTGCGCACCCTGAACATCGAGCACCACCAGGTGCTGGCCGGCCAGGACGGCTCGATGGCCCCGGGCTTCGAGACCGCCGAGGCGCTGGCGCGATCGAAGGCCGATCCGGACTACTGGGCGAAGTCGAAGATCCGCCCCGCCACGGCGGCGTGACGCGGAGCTCTGTGGGGAACGGTGCGTCGCTGCCGGCAGACCTTCAGCCGTCCTCGTGCTCACGACGTCGGGCAGGATGCCTGATGGCCAGGATGACGATGTCCCCGTTCGCCCCGTCGACGCTGTAATAGACGAGGTACGGGTACTTCCGGGTGACCAGCTTCCGGACGCCGGCGACGGACTGCCGGCGTCCGGCCCGAGGAAACAGAATCAGCGTCCGGATGCTGTCGAGAATGGCGGTGCGGACGCGAAGCGCGGCTGCGGGGTCCCGAGCCCGGATGTGGTCGGCGATGCCCGCGAGGTCGGCAACCGCGCGGCGCGTGTAGCGAATCGTCATCCCTCGAAGCGACGGAAGACGGCGTCGACCTCGGCGTCCGTCGCGAGCTCGCCGCGCTCGGCCTGCGCGAGCCCTTCTCGGACGGCCGCTTCATCGGCGGGATCGATCGCCTCGGGCGGGCGGTCGTCGGCGAGCATGTCGAGCATGACGCGGGCGAGCTCGTCCTGCGCGTCCGGCGGCAGGGCGCGGGCGGCCTCGACGGCCTGGTCGAAAAGCTTCGTCATGGCCGAACTATAGGGCGTTTCCGGCGGTCCGGACAACCTGCGCCACCGTCCCGCGGACCGGCCGGCGTGGCGAACGCTCGGCCCCATCGCCCGCCTCCTGTCACGTGCGGCCTGCTATACTGCCGCCATGGCTGAACGTGCTCCCCTTCCCGTCGCCGCGCCGGCGGCCGCCCCCGTGGCGGTGCCGGCGACGCGCGCCCGTCTCACCGCCCGCACCCTGCTGCTCGGCGACCGCATCGACACGGCCGGCCTGGAGCGCAGCGACCTCGTCTCGACGACACCGCTCGCCTTCCGGTCCGGTGCGGCCGGCTACGCGGTGCTGTTCCGCTACGGCGTCGCCGTGCTGATCGGCCTGTCGCCGGTCGAGGAGGACGAGCTGGTGCGGGCGCTCGGCCCCCGGCTCGCCGGCCGCTACGACGACGTCGAGGACGAATCGACCGTGGTCGAGATCACGCCCGACCAGGACGACCAGGTGGTGCCGGGCGGCCCGGTGGCGATCCGCGCCCTCACGCCGCCGCGTCTTCTCGTCGTCGCCGACGTGCTCGCCAAGAATGCCGCGCTGGCCCGCGACGAGCGCGAGGTCGGCACGGTCCTGGAGGTGATGGAGCCGTTCGCGGCGGCGCTCGCCCGCACCGGCCGCACCCCCTCGGGACGTCGCCAGATGCTGCGCACCATCGGCCAGGCCCTGCAGGTGCAGCACCGCCTCGCCGGCCGCGTCGAGATCGAGGACAAGCCCGACATCCTGTGGGACCAGCCGGAGTTCGAGCGGCTGTGGCTGCGCCTCGCCGACGAGTACGAGCTGAAGGAGCGCGCCACGTCGCTCGCCCGCAAGCTCGAGGTGATCGACGACACGGCGCGCGCCATCACCGACATCATCGACACCCAGCGCAGCGTGCGGCTGGAGGCGACCATCGTCCTGCTGATCGTCGTCGAGGTTCTGGTGACGTTCTACGAGCTGTTCGTCCGCGGCAGCCATTGAACCGGGGCGTCGGCGCGTTCTTCGCAGAGCACAACCCCGTCGTGCGCAGTCCCCTCTTCCTGTCGCCGGAGTCGATGCTATGACCACCGGGCTATGCATGATTCGATCATTATCCGGGACCAGACCGACGCCGACCGCGACGCCGTGCGTGCCGTCGTCACCGCCGCCTATCGCGGGCTCCCTATCGCCTCCGGCACCGAGCCGGCCATCATGGACGCCCTGTGGGCGAGCGGCGGCGCCGTCGTCGCCCTGGTGGCCGAGGATGCGTCCGGCCTGGTCGGCCAGGCGGCCTTCTCGGCCGTGCAGATCTTCGGTCCCGGCTTCCGCATCAACGGCAACGGGACGAACGGCGGCTGGGTCGCGCTCGGCCCGCTGTCGGTGCGGCCCGACCGGCAGCGCGCCGGCATCGGCACGACGCTGATCCAGGAGGGGTTCTCCCGCCTGAAGACGCGCGGCGCCGCCGGCTGCCTGGTGGTCGGCGACCCGGCCTATTACGGCCGCCACGGCTTTCGCCGCCCCGCCGGCCTGCACGTCCCCGGCGTCCCCGACCGCTACGTCCTCGCCGTCCCGTTCCGCGGGTCCCCGCCGCCAGCCGGCACGGTCGAGTACCACGAGGCGTTCTCGGCGACGTGAGCCGTCCGCTCGACAAAAAGCCGGCCCGCGAGCGGGCCGGCCATCGTTCACACGTCCGAAGCTCGCACGTCCGAAGCGCGTTCGTCCGAGCGTCGCTCGGACGATCGCTTCGCCGCGACGCTCAGCAGCGGCCCCACACGCTGCGGCCGCGCCAGTGGCAGCGCGGGCGGCTGCCCCAGCGCCAGTGGCTCCGGTTCGGCCCGTGCACGTAGCCGCGGCTGCCCCAGCGCCAATGGCTGCGGCGGGCATAGTGCCACTGCGCCTGGATCACGGCCTCCTGGACCTCGGCGGCCGACAGAAGGCCGGAGGCCCCGGTGGCAGGCGCGGCGGACGCCGGCGCCATTCCGAACAGCCCGATGCCGACGGCCGCGGCGGCGGCCAGGATCGTTCCACGCATCTCGATCTCCTCTCCGACCGTCGAGGCAGGGTCCGGCCGTGAGGCCGGCGACGGTCCATGACTGGGACAGATTCGGGGTCGACGTCGGCTCTCCGACGTCCTCGATGCCTTCAAGGGTGGCGTAGCCTGGTCGCGCCGTTCCTCCGTGGCTGGTTCCGGTGTGATCCCCGAGGCCCGGCAGCGGGCGCTGCCGATCAATATAAGACCTTTGAATCACAGCATAATTATGGAGAGCTCGTTCATCAGGCATTCATCCGGTGGCCGCGGCCTACCGGCTCTTTCCAACGCTTTCGCGGCGATATTGTTCAGGTCCGGCGTGCGGGTTATTCGATCGCCCCATGACCAAGACCCTGATTCCCCCCGATCCGTCGGACGTGCACGACGTCGCGCTGCGCGAGGCTCTGGAGGAGCGCTACCTCGCCTATGCGCTCTCGACCATCATGCATCGTGCCCTGCCCGACGCGCGCGACGGGCTCAAGCCGGTGCACCGCCGCCTGCTCTACGCGATGCGCGAGCTGCGTCTCGATCCCGGCGCGGCGTTCAAGAAATGCGCCCGCGTGGTCGGCGACGTGATCGGCAAGTTCCACCCGCACGGCGACCAGGCCGTCTACGACGCGCTGGTGCGGCTGGCGCAGGACTTCTCGGTCCGCTTCCCGATGGTCGACGGCCAGGGCAACTTCGGCAACATCGACGGCGATAACGCCGCCGCCATGCGATACACCGAGGCGCGCCTCACCGAGGTCGCGCGGCTGATGCTCGACGGCCTCGAAGAGGACGCGGTCGACTTCCGCCCGACCTATGACGGCTCCGAGCAGGAGCCCGTGGTGCTGCCCGGCGCGTTCCCCAATCTGCTCGCCAACGGCGCCCAGGGCATCGCGGTCGGCATGGCCACCGCGATCCCGCCGCACAACGCCGCCGAGCTGTGCGACGCCGCCCTGCATCTGATCGAGCATCCCGACGCCAAGCCGAAGGCGCTGATGAAATACGTCCCCGGTCCGGACTTCCCGACCGGCGGCCTGATCATCGACAGCCGCGCGACGATCGCCGAGGCCTACGAGACCGGGCGCGGCTCGTTCCGGGTGCGGGCGCGCTGGCACAAGGAGGACGGTGCGCGCGGCACCTGGCTGATCGTGATCACCGAGATCCCGTGGCTGGTGCAGAAGTCGCGCCTCGTCGAGCGCATCGCCGAGCTCCTCAACGACAAGAAGCTGCCGCTGGTCGGCGACGTGCGCGACGAGTCGGCCGAGGACATCCGGCTCGTCATCGAGCCGCGCGCCAAGACGGTCGACGCCGAGCTCCTGATGGAGTCGCTGTTCAAGCTGACCGATCTCGAGTCGCGCATCCCGCTCAACATGAACGTGCTGGTCGGCGGCCGCATCCCCAAGGTGATCGGCCTGCACGAGGCGCTGCGCGAGTGGCTCGACCACCGCCGCGACGTGCTGGTGCGGCGCTCCAACCACCGGCTCGGCGTCATCGCCCACCGGCTCGAGGTGCTGGGCGGCTATCTGGTCGCCTATCTGAACCTCGACAAGGTGATCAAGATCATCCGCACCGAGGACGAGCCCAAGCCCGTCCTGATGAAGACCTTCAAGCTCACCGACGTGCAGGCCGAAGCGATCCTGAACATGCGGCTGCGCAACCTGCGCAAGCTCGAGGAGATGGAGATCCGCTCCGAGGACGCGGCGCTGCGCGCCGAGCAGCGCGGCCTGCAGGGGCTGGTCGGCTCGGAGCCCAAGCAGTGGGCCAAGATCGCCGAGCAGATCCGCGAGGTGAGGACCAAGTTCGGCCCCAAGACGCCGCTCGGCAAGCGTCGCACCGGCTTCGCCGAGGCGCCGGCCCACGACGAGGCGGCGATCGAGGAGGCGATGGTGATCCGCGAGCCGATCACCGTGGTGGTCTCCGAGAAGGGCTGGATCCGCGCCCTCAAGGGCACCGTCACGGACCTCTCGGGCGTCCAGTTCAAGGCCGACGACAAGCTCGAGTTCACGTTCCCGGCGGAGACGACCTCGAAAATTTTGGTGCTCGCCACCAACGGCCGCTTCTACACGCTCGAGGCCGGCAAGCTGCCGGGCGGGCGCGGCCACGGCGAGCCGGTGCGCCTCTACATCGACATGGAGCAGGAGGCCGACCTCGTCGCCGTCTTCCCGTTCGTCGGCGGACGCAAGTTCCTGGTGGCGAGCCATGGCGGCCACGGCTTCGTGGTGAGCGAGGACGAGTGCCTCGCCAACACGCGGCGCGGCAAGCAGGTGCTCAACGTCGAGATGCCGGACGAGGCGCGCCTCGTCGCCACGGTGAGCGGCGACCAGGTCGCGGTGATCGGCGAGAACCGCAAGCTCCTGATCTTCCCGCTCGACCAGGTGCCGGAGATGAACCGCGGCAAGGGCGTGCGGCTGCAGCGGTACAAGGACGGCGGCCTCTCCGACCTCAAGACCTTCACGGGCGCCGAGGGGCTGAGCTGGACCGACTCGGCGGGGCGCGTGTTTACCCAGACGCTGAAAGAACTCGCCGAGTGGCGCGGCAACCGCGCCGACGCCGGCCGCCTGCCGCCCAAGGGTTTTCCGCGCAGCGGCAAGTTCGAGAACGCGATCTGATCACCGGTTCACCGGTTCGACGAACGCGCGCGCGCGATCAGCTCTATCCGCCCTCACCCCTGAGGAGCGCCCGAAGGGCGCGTCTCGAAGGGCGAGGGCGGCCTCGGTCGGGGGCCGCATGGTTCGAGATGCGCTCCGGAGTTTACCCTCGGGCTGCGCGAAGCGCAGACCCGGGGGAGCGCTCCTCACCATGAGGGATGGAGGCAGTGCAGCCCGACCGTCGTGACGAGACGAGCGGACGAGACGAGCGGTGGCCTGACCGGACAGCGTCGCGACCGTGCCGAAGCCCACAAAACGCGAAGGCCCGCCACGGGGCTGCCGTGGCGGGCCTGGGATCCTGAGACAGGATGTCGCGCGGCCCAATCCGGTGCGTTCGTCACGCGCCGGGGGCGGCGAAAGGCAGGTCGAGCGCTACGCCCGGGCGATGCGCCATGCGTTCCGCAGGGCGTCCACGCGCGCGAGCGGGTACCGGCGATAGATGCCGTAGTGCATGACAAAACGTCGAACGAATGCGTTCATGATGACCCTCTGACGGTTCGATCCCTCTGACAACGGTCGGGAGCCGGCTTTGTTCCCGCGGCCCTCCTTTTTGACCATCATATGGCCAATTGCCGCCTTGTTTCCAGCGGTACCAGAGTCTTGTTAAAATAATTTGACGCTGCATTGCAGCGTTGTTTGCGCTTCTGCGAGAATGACTCCGAGGTATTTGCGCCCCGCGCGAGTCCTCTGGCGCTCGACAGTGTTAAACCGTGGCAGCGCAGCACGCTGGCGCGGCCGCCCGCGCCACCGCGGCCAGGAACGCCGTGCGGGCATCGGGCAGTGGCAGGCCGCGCGGCTCGAAGACATGGCGGGCCAGGAAGAAGCCGGTCATCCGGAACGCGTCGGCGAGGCTTTCGGCACTCGCCTCGTCGTGGTCCTGGGCGAGAAACGCGGGCAGCGGCAGCAGCCGGTCGTGCCAGGGCGCACCGACAGCGCGCGACACCGCCCGCCCCGACTTCGGTGACACATAGGCGAGGTCGTCGGCCGTGCCGGAGACGGCGCAGCGGTCGAGATCGAGGCCGAAGCCGAGCTCGGCGAGCAGCTGCAGCTCGAAGCGCACGACCAGCGCGCCGGCGAGCGCCGGCTCGGCGATGTGGTCGAGGATCGCCTCCAGGGCATCGTGGACGAGCGGATGCGGGTCGCGCTCCGGCAGCAGGCGGGTCAGTGCGGCGAGATGGACGATGCCGTAGAGCGCGTGCGGGCGGGCCAGGAGCGCGCCGGCGCGCAGCCGCACGCCTTCGACCGCGTAGTTGCCGAGATGCTCCTCGAGCCGCGCCCGCCAGATCGCGGCGACCCGGTTGCCGGGCTGCAGCACCGGCTGCAGGCGCGGCCCCGCCCCGCCTCGCACCAGCCCGAGATGGCGCCCGTGGTCGCGCGTCATCAGCTCGACGATGGCGCTCGTCTCGCCGTGCCGCCGCACCCCGAGCACGATGCCTTCCTCGGACCACTGCATGAGACAGACTTAGACCGGGATTCGGCGGGGTGGAAGCCGCGGTCCTCGTAGCCCGGATGGAGCGCAGCGCAATCCGGGATCACCGTTCCCGCATTCCGCGTTCCGCTCCATGCGGGCTACAGCCCAAGCTACGGCCCAGGCCCGCCCTACCCCTTCGGGAACTCCAGTCCCATCTCGCGGTAGCGCTCGGGGTCGTCGGACCAGTTCTCACGCACCTTCACGAACAGGAACAGGTGGACCTTCTGCTCCAGCAGGCCGGCGAGTTCCAACCGCGCGTCCGAGCCGATCGACTTGATGGTGTGGCCGCCCTTGCCGAGCACGATCTTACGCTGGCTCTCGCGCTCGACGAAGATGGTCTGCTCGATCCGCACCGAGCCGTCGGGCTGCTCGGTCCACGAGTCGGTCTCGACCGTCGAGCGGTAGGGCAGCTCCTGGTGCAGCTTGAGAAAGAGCTTCTCGCGGGTGATCTCGGCCGCGAGGCTGCGCATCGGCGCGTCCGACATCTGGTCCTCGGGATAGAGCCACGGCCCATCCGGCACCTTCGCGGCGAGCGTCTCGGCGACCCGCGGCACGCCGTCGCCCGTCATGGCCGAGATCATGAAGGTCTCGCCGAAGGCGACGCGCTCGTTCAGCGCCTGTGCGAGCGCCAGCAGCGCCGGCTTCGCCACCAGATCGACCTTGTTGAGCACCAGCACCTTGGGCTGGCGCACCTCGCGCAGCTTGTCGACGATGGCCGCCGTCTCCTCGTCGAGGCCGCGCTTGGCGTCGACCACCAGCACGGCGAGGTCGGCGTCCTGGGCACCCGACCAGGCGGTCGTCACCATGGCGCGCTCGAGCCGCCGGCGCGGCGCGAAGATGCCGGGCGTGTCGACGAAGATGAGCTGCGAGGCGCCGACGATGGTGATGCCGCGCACCAGCGTGCGCGTCGTCTGCACCTTCGGGCTGACGATCGTCACCTTGCTGCCGACCAGCGCATTGACCAGCGTCGACTTGCCCACATTGGGCGCGCCGATCACGGCGATGAAGCCGCACCGGGTTTTTGCGGGCGCCGGGTCGGACGTCGGCTCGGGCATGGACGGAGTGTCGGTCATCGGGGCTCGCGATCGGAGGTCGGAAGGTCGGAGGTCGGAAGGTCGGGGTCGAAAACTCGGGGTCGGAAAACCAGGGTCGGGAAACGGGATCAGGCTTCGGCCGGGGCGGTCGCGACGCCCTCGCGGCCCAGGAAGGCGGCGGCCGCGGCCTGCTCGGCGGCGCGCTTGGAGCGGCCGATGCCTTCGGCCGGCGGCAGGTCGGGCAGCTCGACCAGAACCTTGAACTCGGGATCGTGGTGCGGGCCGGTGCGCTCGACCTCGCGGTAGCTCGGCGTCGGCAGCCCGCGCCCCTGCGCCCACTCCTGCAGGATCGTCTTCGAATCGCGCAGCGGCCGGGTGGGCGTGCGCATGCGCTCGCCCCACAGCGCCTCGATCATGGCGGCCGCGGCCGGGTAGCCGCCGTCGACGAAGACGGCGCCGATCACCGCCTCGCAGATGTCGGCCAGAATGGCGGTGTTGCGCCGCCCGCCGCCGTTCGCCTCGGAGACGCCGAGCTTGATGGCGGGGCCGAGATCGAGCGTGCGGGCGACGTCGGCGCAGGTCTCGCGGCGCACCAGGTCGGCGAGCCGACGCGACAGCTCGCCCTCCTCGGCCTTCGGGAAGCCGCGGAACAGCATGTCCGAGACGACGAGGCCGAGGACGTGATCGCCGAGGAACTCGAGCCGCTGGTAGCTGCCGGCGCGGCTCTTGCCGGAGAGCGCCGAGATGTGGGTCAGCGCCGTCTCCAGGAGCTTCGCGTCGGAGAACGTGTAGCCGATGCGGGCCTCCAGCTCGCGCCGGCCCGGCTTGGTCCGTGTGCTCATCTCACCAGCGTCAGCAGCCGCCCCCAGCGCACCGCGTAAGGCCACGCCCAGACGTGCCAGGCCGGCACGCCGTCGCCGACCGAGAAGAAGATCACCTGGGCCTTGCCGATGATGTTGTCGAGCGGCACGTAGCCGACCTGGCTCAGCACCCGGCTGTCGGTCGAGTTGTCGCGGTTGTCGCCCATCATGAAGAAGTTGCCGGGCGGCACCTCGTAGACCGGGGTGTTGTCGAGGAAGCCGTTGTCCTGCAGGTCGAGGGTCTCGTAGGAGACGCCGTTCGGCAGGGTCTCCTTCCAGCGCCGGACCCGCACGGTGCGGCCGCCCTCCTCGTCGACATAGTCGGAGACGCGCTCGCGCTTCACCGGCTGGCCGTTGATGTGCAGGAGGCCGCCGACCATCTGGACGCGGTCGCCGGGCAGGCCGATCACCCGCTTGATGTAGTCGGTCGAGTCGTCCTTGGGCAGGCGGAACACGACGACGTCGCCGCGCTGCGGCTCCGAGCCCATGATGCGGCCGTTGAACAGCGGCAGCGACAGCGGGAAGGAGTAGCGGCTGTAGCCGTAGGAGTACTTGGAGACGAACAGGTAGTCGCCGATCAGCAGCGTCGCCATCATCGAGCCGGACGGGATGTTGAACGGCTGGAACAGGAAGGTCCGGATGACGAGCGCGATGATCAGCGCGTGAAAGATGACGCGGGCGGTCTCGAGAAGCCCACCTTCCTTCTTCTTCTCCTGCGGCTTCTCCTGGCTGTCGTACACGCTCATCGGCCTCTCGTTGTTCGCCTGTCCGGATCACCTGCCCGGATCGTCGGCGGGTCGCCTGCACACGCTTCGTCTGCACACGCCTTGTCTGCATGCGGCTCGCCTGCACGCGGAGTGCCGCCTGCACGCGGTGCCGTGCCGAAGCGGCGGGCCGGACCGGTCGTCGCCCCGACGGTCGGACCGGGACTGGGGGCTCGGCGGAGAACCGTCGCGACGGACCCGCGCGAGCATGGCGGGACATCCGGCGACGAACGAAATCGGCGCAGCGGCGTCCTGGTTCTAGCGGCTCGGCGGGACCGGCGCAATTGACGCGCTCGCCGCGTCCCCGACGGAACGCGGTACCGCCGAGATCACCACGAAGGCCTGGGCGAGCGGGTACTCGTCGGTGAGCGCGAGGTCGATCCTCGCCTCGCAGCCGGCCGGCGTCAGGGCGGCGAGACGCTCGGCCGCGGCGCCGGTCAGCTGCAGCGTCGGCTTGCCGGACGGCAGGTTCACAACCCCCAGATCGCGGAAGAACACGCCGCGGCGGAAGCCGGTTCCGAGCGCCTTGGCGCAGGCCTCCTTGGCGGCGAACCGCTTCGCATAGGTCTCCGCCCGGTTCTTGCGGCGCTCGGCGAGCGCCCGCTCGATCGGGGTGAAGCAGCGCGCGACGAAGCGCTCGCCGTGCCGCTCGAGCGTCTTCTCGATGCGGCGGATGTCGCACAGGTCGGTGCCGATGCCGATGATCATGCGCCGCTCCTCGGGGCTCAGCGCCCGGCCGCCTCGCGGCCGGCCGCCTGGCGGCCCCGCTGCACGGCGGCGCGCATACGGCGGATCGCCCCGTCGAGCCCGTCGAACACCGCCTCGGCCACCAGCCAGTGGCCGATATTGAGCTCGACCACCTCGGGCAGCGCCGAGATCGCCTCGGCCGTCACCGGGTCGAGGCCATGCCCGGCATGGACCTCGAGGCCGCGCACCTTCGCGTCGCGGGCGGCGCGGACGATGCGCTCGAACTCCGCCTGGGCGTGAAGGCGCTCGCCGGCCGCGACGGCTTCGCACCAGGTGCCGGTGTGCAGCTCGACCACCGGGGCGCCGGCCGCCACGGCGGCGTCGAGCTGCAGCGGGTCGGGCGCAATGAACAGCGACACGCGGATGCCGGCGGCACCGAGCGCCTTTACCCGCGGGGTCAGCTCGGCGAGCTGGCCCGCGGCGTCGAGGCCGCCTTCCGTGGTGCGCTCCTCGCGCCGCTCGGGCACCAGGCAGGCGGCGTGCGGCTTCAGCCGCAGCGCGATCTCCACCATCTCGGGCGTCGCCGCCATCTCCATGTTGAGCGGCACGGTCAGCTGCGCCTTCAGCCGCGCCATGTCGTCGTCGCGGATGTGGCGGCGATCCTCGCGCAGATGCGCCGTGATGCCGTCGGCGCCGGCCGCGACGGCGATCTCGGCGGCGCGCAGCGGATCGGGATGCCGGCCGCCGCGGGCGTTCCGCAACGTGGCGACGTGGTCGACATTGACGCCGAGGCGGATCTTGGGAGCGGTCACGGGCGGGCTCCAGAGCACGAATACGAGGCCGCCGGTGTGCAGCAGAATTTTCGCGGACTCAAGGGTTGCGCGGCACGGTGCCGGCGCTCCTCATCCCACACGCGCGGGCCTCGGCTGTCCTTCTCCCCGCCCGCGGGGAGAAGGTGGCTCGCGGCGCAGCGGCGAGTCGGATGAAGGGGCGTTTCAGAAGCGCTCAAACTCGCGGCGACGCCCCCTCACCCGGATTTCGCCCTTCGGCGCGAAATCCGACCTCTCCCCGCAGGCGGGGAGAGGTAAGAAGCGAGCCGCCCTACCCGACCACCCGGTCGGCCTTGGCGACGACCGTCTTGGCGCGGAGCTGGGAGATGATCGCGGTGAGGTGCTTGAGGTCGTAGACCTCGAGGTCGATGGTGAGCTGGCTGAAGTCGGGCGCGTCGCGGCTCATCCGCAGGTTGTCGATGTTGCCGTCGTGGTCGGCGATCACCTGGCAGACCTGGGCGAGCGATCCGGGCTCGTTGACCGACTGCACGAAGACGCGGGCCGGAAAGCGCTGCGGCGTCTTCTCGTCGATGTCCCAGCGCACGTCGAGCCAGCGCTCCGGCTGGTCCTCGAAGGCGGTGAGGGCCGGCGACTGGATCGGGTAGATGGTGATGCCCTCGCCGGGCGTGAGGATGCCGACGATGCGGTCGCCCGGCACGGCGCCGCCCTCGGGGGCGAAGCGCACCGGGAGATCGGAGTTGATGCCGCGGATCGGGATCGCGTCGTCGGTCGCGCCCGGCACCTTGAACTTCACCGACTGCCCGGTCTTCAGCCCGAACCAGCTCTTGTCGGGCTTGGGGACGGCGGTCGCCCGCTCCTCCTTGTAGTCCGGATACATGGCGCGCACGACGTCGGACGCCTTGATCTCGCTGCGGCCGACCGCGGCGAACACGTCCTCGATGGTGGCGCGAGCGAGGCGCGGCAGCGCGCCGGCGAGCTTCTCGTTCGAGTATTCGCGCTTCGCCCGCTGGCACATGCGCTCGACGATGCGCTTGCCGAGCTCGGCGTACTGGTTGCGCACGGCGACCCGCGTGGCGCGCCGGATGGCGGCGCGCGCCTTGCCGGTGACGACGACCGACTCCCACGCCGCCGGCAGCGCGTTCGGCCCGCGGGCGGTGAGGATCTCGACCTCGTCGCCGTTGTGCAGCTCGGAAATCAGCGGCGCGATCTTGCCGTTGACCTTGCAGCCGACCGCGCGGTTGCCGACGTCGGTGTGGACCGCATAGGCGAAGTCGATCGGCGTCGCGCTGCGCGGCAGCGCGATCAGCTTGCCCTTGGGCGTGAAGCAGAACACCTGGTCGTGGAACAGCTCGAGCTTGGTGTGCTCGAGGAACTCCTCCGGGTTGGAGCCGACCGCGAGCAGCTCGATCGTGCGGCGCAGCCACGCATAGGCGTTCGACTCGCGCGTCAGCGTCTCGTTGGGGGTGCCGAGATCGTCCTTGTAGAGGGCGTGTGCCGCGATGCCGTATTCGGCGATCTCGTCCATCTCGTGGGTGCGGATCTGCAGCTCGACGCGCTGGTTGCGCGGCCCGATCACGGTCGTGTGGATCGACCGGTAGTCGTTCTGCTTGGGGGTCGAGATGTAGTCCTTGAAGCGGCCCGGCACCACCGGCCAGGTGGTGTGGACGACGCCGAGCGCCTGGTAGCAGTCGGCGAGCGAGCCGACGATCGCCCGGAACGCGTAGATGTCGGAGAGCTGCTCGAAGCCGAGCGCCTTGCGCTCCATCTTGCGCCACACCGAATAGGCGTGCTTGCGGCGGCCGAACACCTCGGCCTGGATGCCGCGGGCGGCGAGCTTGACGGTGAGCTGCTGCTCGATCTCGGCGATCAGGTCGCTGTTGCGGGCGGCGAGCCGCTCCAGCCGCGCGTCGATCACCTTGAAGGCGTCCGGATGCAGCTCGCGGAACGCCAGGTCCTCGAGCTCGCTGCGCATCTCGTGCATGCCCATGCGGCCGGCGAGCGGCGCATAGATGTCGATCGTCTCCTCGGCGATGCGGCCGCGCTTCTCGACCGGCATGTAGACGAGGGTGCGCATGTTGTGCAGGCGGTCGGCGAGCTTGACCAGCAGCACCCGCACGTCCTCGGCGATGGCGAGCAGGAGCTTGCGCAGGTTCTCGGCCTGCTTGGCCTCGCGCGAGACCAGCTCGAGCTTCTTCAGCTTGGTCAGGCCCTCGACCAGATGGCCGATGTCGGCGCCGAAGATCTGGTCGATGTCGGTTCGGGTGGCGTCGGTGTCCTCGATCGTGTCGTGCAGCAGCGCCGCCACGATCGTGGCGTCGTCGAGCTTGAGGTCGGTGAGGATCGCCGCAACCTCGAGCGGATGCGAGAAATAGGGATCGCCCGAGGCGCGCATCTGCTCGCCATGCGCCTTCATGGCGTAGACATAGGCGCGGTTGAGCAGGTCCTCGTTGGTGTTCGGGTTGTACTTGCGGACCCGCTCGACCAGTTCGTACTGCCGCATCATCCGCTTTGCGGGCGGCGGCGCGGGCGCGGGCGCGATCCCGGGGGGCACGGCGCCGCGCGGCGCCTGGATCGGCGCCTGCACCTGCATCCGCGGCAAGTTCGTCACCGGGGGACCCACCCTCGCCTCCTCGGCCGGCCTCGGCCGGCGATTCGTGTCAGTCTTCTTGCTTCTTGCGCCGCGGCGCGCCGCCGCGCCGTGGCCGCTCGTGTGTCACAGGACGCGGCGCGCCGATCCGGCGCGTCGCGAACCATTGTTCAGGATAACATGGCGCCGAGTTCCTACCGCAACAACAACGTCGTGACGCAAAAAACCGGAACCATGGAGAACCGAATTCAGAAACGAAAAACCGGCGGGCCGAGGGCGCCGCCGGTCTGACTCACGATCACGATAACGGATCACCGGCGGACCGGATCATCGGCGGAGCGTGCGCCACGAAGGCGCCCGGCACCGCCGACGCGATCACTCCTCGTCGTCGGCCTCGACCGGCTCGGGTCGCTCCTCGGGCGGCGCCAGCCCTTCGAGCCCCTTGAGCAGCTCCTCCTCGGTCATCCGCTCCAGCACCACCTCGGTGTCGTCGGCGTCGACGCCCTCGCCGCCGGCGCCGATCAGCGGGATCGACTCGGGCTCGGGCTCGTCGACCTCGACATACTTCTGGAGGGAGTGGACGAGCTCCTCCTTGAGGTCCTCGGGCGAAATCGTCTCGTCGGCGATCTCGCGCAGCGCGACCACCGGGTTCTTGTCGTTGTCACGGTCGACCGTGATCTGGGCGCCGGACGAGATCATGCGGGCCCGGTGGCCGGCCAGGAGAACCAGCTCGAACCGGTTGCTGACCTTGTCGATGCAGTCTTCGACGGTGACGCGTGCCATGCGAGGGCGGACTCCTGGATCGAATTCCTGTGGGGTTTGCTCTCTCGTAATCGTCCCCGTGTCAAAGTGCAACGGTCGACGGGCCGCATTGCAATTTTTTATGAGGTATTTCGATCGTGAATTGACTAGAACAAGGAGCGCAGACCGGATATGTGATTGACTGACACGGATTTTGGATGCAGCCCTTGCTTCTGCGTGGCAAGCACGTGACGACCCATTTTCGGTCGCGACCATCCGAACAGTCCGTACACAGAGCGTCGACGCAGCGAGCCCGGATGCGCGGCCATTCATGGCATGCATCCGCTATACTAAGATACCAAATAACGAGAGACCCATGGCAGTGCCAAGTGAGAAAATCGCTCTGTTCATCGATGGAGCAAATCTCTACGCGACCGCAAAGTCGCTCGGATTTGACATCGATTACAAGCGATTACTGCGCGAGTTCCAGGGCCGAGGATATCTTCTGCGCGCCTTCTATTATACGGCGGTTGTCGAAGATCAAGAATACTCGTCGATTCGCCCCCTGATCGACTGGCTGGACTACAATGGTTACACGGTGGTGACGAAGGCCACCAAGGAGTTCGTCGACCAGACCGGCCGGCGAAAGGTCAAAGGCAACATGGACATCGAGCTCGCGGTCGATGCCATGGAGATCGCCGGCAACATCGATCACATGGTTTTGTTCTCCGGCGACGGCGATTTCCGCTCGCTGGTCGAGGCCGTGCAGCGGCGCGGCGTTCGCGTGACCGTGGTGTCGACCATCTCGACGCAGCCCCCGATGGTGGCCGACGAGCTCCGCCGCCAGGCCGACGTGTTCCTCGACATCGTCGAGCTGCAGCCGAAGATCGGTCGCGATCCGGGCGAGCGCGCCGAGCGGGCCGCCCGCGAGCCGCGCCACACGCCGCAGTTCCTCACCCGCGGCACCACCCCGCGGTCGTCGACCCCGGCCCCGGCGCCGGCCACCGGCGACACCTTCGACGAAGACTGACGGTCGATCGTGCCGCGTCCGTCCGCCGCCGCATCCCGGCGGGCCGAGCCTGCGCTCGGCCCGGCCTTGGCGTCTGGCTCGGCGCGGAGCCCGGCCGCGACTGCCCGCGCTGCCCCCGCCTCGTCGACTTCCGTGAGACCTGGCGGGCCAAGAAGCCCGACTGGGAGAACGCGCCGGTGCCGTCCTTCGGCCCGGCCGCAGCCCGCCTCCTGATCGTCGGGCTGGCCCCTGGCCTGCAGGGCGCGAACCGCACCGGCCGGCCGTTCACCGGCGACTACGCCGGCGACCTCCTCTATGCGACCCTGAAGGAGTTCGGCTTCGCCCGCGGCACATACGAGGCGCGGCCCGACGACGGGCTCACGCTGATCGATGCCCGCATCACCAATGCGGTGCGCTGCGTGCCGCCCGAGAACAAGCCGACCGGTCCGGAGATCACCACCTGCCGGCCGTTCCTGGTCGCGACCATGGCCGAGATGCCGAACCTCGCCGCCATCGTGGCGCTCGGCCGCATCGCCCACGACACGCTGATGGGGACGCTCGGCTGGAAGAAGTCGGCCCACCCGTTCGGCCACGGCGCCGTCCACGCAGGGCCGAGCGGCGGCGCCGCCGTCTTCGACAGCTATCACTGCTCCCGCTACAACACCAACACGGGCGTGCTGACGCCGGACATGTTCCGGGCCGTGTTCTCCAAGGTGCGGGCGCACCTCGCCGACGCGCCCCCGAAGCTCTGAACGTTCCGACCCGATTCCGACCCAATCCCGAACGGCGGTTCAGCCTTTCACGCTGGCGCGCAGCAGGCGGCCCTTCTCGCGGTCCCAGTCGCGCTTCTTCTCGGTCTCGCGCTTGTCGTGCAGCTTCTTGCCGCGCGCGATCGCCAGCTCGATCTTGGCCCGGCCGCGCTCGTTGAAGTACATCCGCAGCGGCACGATGGTCATGCCCTCGCGGTCGATGCCCTGGGCGAGCCGAGCGATCTGGCGCTTGTGCAGCAGCAGCTTCCGCCGCCGCTTCGGCTCGTGGTTGAAGAACGGCCCGGCCTGCAGGTATTCGGGGATATTGGCGTTGACGAGCCAGATCTCCCCGCCCTTCGCCTCGGCGTAGGATTCCGCAATCGTAGCACGGCCTTGACGCAATGACTTCACCTCGGATCCGAGCAGCGCGATGCCGGCCTCGAAGGTCTCGCCGATCTCGTAGTTGAAGCGCGCCCTGCGGTTGTCCGCGACGATCTTACGCGCTTTTTCCCTGTCCTTGTTGTCAGCCATGATCTCGGTTCACGAAGCGCGGGCGCCCTCTTTCAGGAGGTCGCGGATCTCGGTCAGGAGCTCTTCCTGGCGTGGCGGGGTCGCCGGCTTGGGCGGATCGGCCTGCCGCAGCCGGTTCATCGCCTTGACCACGAGGAAGAGCACCCAGGCGACGATCACGAAGTTGATGCACAGGGTCAGAAAGCTACCCCAAGCCAACACGGCTCCCTGCTTCTTGGCCTCGGCCAACGTATCGGCCGTGACCTTGGAGGAGAGCGGCAGGAAGTAGTTCGAGAAGTCCAGACCACCGGTGATCGCGCCGACGATCGGCATGAACACGTCGGCGACCAGCGACTGGACGATGTTGCCGAAGGCCGCACCGATCACCACGCCGACCGCGAGGTCGACGACATTGCCGCGGACGGCGAACTTCTTGAACTCCTCGAGGATCGGCATGGTGGGGGCTCCGCCAATATGGTGGTACTGCGTGCCCCCGGCAACGGCCGGACCGGAGTCCGTGTTCCTGCCGGCCTCAGTTGATCAGGCCGGCATGCACCATGGCGTCGCGCACCGCCTGCTTGGTCTTGTCCGAGCACGGCACCATCGGCAGCCGCACCGTGTCGGCGCAGCGGCCGAGCACCGAGACGGCGTACTTGATCGGCGACGGGTTGGTCTCGATGAACAGCGCCTGGTGGAGCGGCAGCAGCTTGTCCTGGAGGGTCAGCGCGGTGGCGTAGTCGCCCTTCAGGCAGGCGGCCTGGAACGCGGCGCACAGCCGCGGGGCGACGTTCGAGGTCACCGAGATGCAGCCGTGGCCGCCATGCGCCATGAAGCCGAGCGCGGTGCCGTCCTCGCCGGAGAGCTGGTTGAAGTCCTCGCCGATCACGGCGCGCTGCTGCGAGACGCGCAGCACGTTGGCGGTCGCGTCCTTCACGCCGGCGATGTTCGGGAGCTCGAACAGGCGCTTCATCGTGTCGACCGACATGTCGATCACGGAGCGGGCCGGGATGTTGTAGATGATGATCGGGATGCCGATGGCGTCGTTGACGGCCTTGAAGTGCTGGTAGAGGCCTTCCTGGGTCGGCTTGTTGTAGTAGGGCGTGACCACGAGGACGCCCGAGGCGCCGGCCTTCTCGGCATGCCGCGACAGCGCCACCGCTTCGGCGGTGGAGTTCGAGCCGGCGCCGGCTATCACGGGCACGCGGCCCTTGGCCTGGTCGATGCACCACTCGACGACGCGATGATGCTCCTCGTGCGACAGGGTCGGGCTCTCGCCCGTGGTGCCGACCGGCACCAGGCCGTTGGTGCCTTCGGCGATCTGCCAGTCGACCAGCGCCCGGAACGCCGCCTCGTCGACCCCGCCGTTCTTGAACGGTGTCACCAGCGCCGTGAAGGATCCTCGGAAATTGCTCTTGGCGGCCATTGGAAATCACTCCTGCGTCGCGGCTTCGCCCCGGATCGGCGCGGCGACCAAGCCGCATTGTTATCGGGTCGGATCGGCCGATGAAAGCCCTGTCGTCGGATCGACATCGACGGACGGAGCACGGTCGGCCGGCGGACGCGAAACGCGAGGCCGATCCATGCTCGCGCCGTGATTGCGCCGAAACATGGCCATGTTCGACCCCGATTAGGGACTTGTTAACGAGAGCGGCCGGAAGGTCGCCGGGGGCGGGTCTGGTGCTGACCAGGGGGGATGGTCCGTGGTCGCTTTACATCGTTTCCGGCTGATGGGGCTCCGACAGACCGTTTCGGCGCTGGCGATCGCCGCGCTGATCGGCGGCGGCGCCGTCGGAGCTGTCGCGCTCGGCGCGGCCGGTCCCGCGCACGCCGCGCCATCCTCCGACAAGAGCTCGACCGACAAGTCCGCCAAGCCGGTGGCGCAGTCGACCGCGAAGCCCGCGGACAAGAGCAAGACCGGCAAGGACACGACGTCCACGGCCAAGCCGATGGACAAGAAGGCCGACGCCAAGAAGGCCGACGCCAAGAAGGCGGACACGAAGAAGGCCGACGCCAAGAAGCCGAATCCGAAGAAGCCCGACAGCAAGAAGGTCGAGGCCAAAAAAGACGTCAAGAAGCCGGACGCGAAAAAGGACGCCAAGACGTCGCCGCCGAAGACCCAGACAAGTGCCAAGCCCGCCGCGGGTCCAGGCGCCCCGCCCCGCCCGCTCGCGCCGCCGAGCCGCGCCGCCTCGGCCGACCCGAGTGCGCCGATGGCGCTGCACGGCGCCGGCGCGACCGAGGCGCCCGAGACGACGGCCGCGACCGCCGCCTACACGCCCGTCTCCTACACGCCCGCCCCGAGCGCCGGCGAGCCGCTGGCCTATGCGCCGACCCGCTCGACCTCGAGCGGCGATCTGTCGATCGTCAAGCAGGCGCTCGCCGCCGCGCGGCGCGGCCGCACCAGCGACGCGACCGAGCTGCAAGCGAGCCTTGCCGATCCGCTCGCCCAGAAGCTGGTCGAGTGGATGATCCTGCGCGCCAACGACAACGGCGTCTCGTCCGCCCGCTACGCCCGCTTCGTCGAGGCGAACCCGACCTGGCCGAGCAACGGCATGCTGCGCCGGCGCGCCGAGAACATGCTGTGGGCCGAGAAGGCCGACCCGGCGACGGTCAAGGCCTTCTTCTCCGGCCGCGAGCCGCTCGGCACCCGCGGCAAGCTCGTCTACGCCCGCGCTTTGCTGGCCGCCGGCGACCGCGCCAAGGCCGCAGCTTATGTCCGCTCGGTGTGGCGCACCGACTCGTTCGGCCGCGATCTCGAAGAGGAGATCCAGGAGACCTTCCCGGGCATGATCACGCGCGCCGACGACAAGGCGCGCATGGACCGCCGGCTCTACGAGGCGGACGACCTCGAGGTCGCCATGCGGGCGGCCAACCGGCTCGGCGGGTCGGAGCCTGCGATCGCCAAGGCGCGCCACGCCGTCAACCAGAAGGCCGGCAACGCCAAGGCGCTGCTCGACGGGCTCGGCGCGAGGAACGACATCGGCCTCGCCTTCAGCCGCATCCAGTGGCTGCGCCGCGCCGAGCATTATCAGGAGGCGGCGCGCATCATGCTGGCGGTCCCGCGCCAGCTCGACGACGCGCACGATGCCGACGAGTGGTGGATCGAGCGCCGCCTGCTGGCCCGCAAGCTGATCGAGCTCGGCGATGCCAAGTCGGCCTACATCGTGTGCCGCGACGCGACCCCGCCCGGCAAGGAGAACTACCAGGTCGAGCACGAGTTCATGGCCGGCTGGATCGCGCTGCGATTCCTCAACGATCCGGCGACCGCCTCGAAGCACTTCGCCCGCATTCCGGCGACCGGCGTGCAGAATCCGATCTCGCTGTCGCGCGCCGGCTACTGGCTCGGCCGCGCCGCCGAGGCGGCCGGCCGTCGGTCCGAGGCACGCGCCCATTACGAGCAGGCGGCGCGCTGGAGCACGGCCTATTACGGCCAGCTCGCCCGCGCCCGCCTCGGCCTCGGCGAGATCGCGCTGCGCAACCCGCCCGCCCTCTCGGCCGACAAGCGCGCCGCGGTGGCGCGGCTCGAGGTCGTCCGCGCGGTCGAGATCCTCTACGCCATCGGCGAGCGCGACCTCGTGATTCCGTTCGTCGCCGACCTCGCCGACCGCACGAGCGACGCCGCCGCCCTCAGCTTGATCGCCGAGATCGCCGCCAGGAACGACGACGCCCGCGCCGTGCTGCTCACCGGCAAGACCGCGCTCGGCAACGGCCTGCCGCTCGATCACGCCGCCTTCCCGACCATCGGGCTGCCGCGCTACGCGCCGATCGGCCCGGAGGTCGAGCCGGCGATCGTCTACGCGATCGCCCGCCAGGAGAGCGCCTTCAACCCGAAGACCGTGTCGACCGCCAACGCGCTCGGCCTGATGCAGGTGACGCCGGCGGCCGGCCGCTTCATCGCCAAGACGCACGGCGTGCCGTTCGATCAAAAGCGGCTGCTGCACGACAAGGTCTACAATGTGCAGATGGGCGCCGCCGAGCTGGGCGGCAACATCGCGGCCTACAACGGCTCCTATATCCTCGCCTTCGCCGCCTATAACGCCGGCCGCGGCCGGGTGAAGGAGTGGATCGAGCGGTTCGGCGATCCGCGCGACCCGAACGTCGACGCGGTCGACTGGGTCGAGCGCATCCCGTTCTCCGAGACGCGCAACTATGTCCAGCGCATCATGGAGAACGTGCAGGCCTACCGGGTCCGCTTCGGCGGCGGCACGCGCCTGCTGATCGAGGCCGACCTCAAGCGCGGCGGCAGCGTGAACTGAAATAGTACGGCGTCCGTGTCCCGGACGCCGGGCAGCGCGGAGCGATGCTCGGCGAGCCGGGACCCAGGGGCGACTCCACGGATCGATTCGAACGAGACATACACCGCGAGGGATTCCGGCGTGGCCCCTGGACCCCGGATCTGCGGCGCATCCGGCCTGCGGCCCGATGCACCTTGTCCGGGGCACGCAGCACCCGGACCACGCGGCCGAGATTCGGGTGAGCCCCTCGCCCTCCCCCGACTCGCGGTTCGTCCCCCTCCCGCCTTGACCCCGCTGCGCCGCCCCCGAACAATCCGGGCGAACAAGGCTGGGGCGACACCATGACCGACGACGGATTCCGGAGCCACTTCGTCACCGCGACGGACGGGCTGAAGCTGCATGCCCGCGAGTACGGCGACCCGAGACTCCCCGGGCCGCCGGTCGTCTGCCTGCCGGGGCTGACCCGCACGGCGGCCGACTTCCATCCGCTCGCGAGCGCGCTGGCGCGCGATCCCCTCCACCCGCGCCGGGTGCTCGCGCTCGATTATCGCGGCCGCGGCCTCTCCGACTACGACCCGAATCCCGACAACTATTCGGTCGCGGTCGAGCTCGGCGACGTGCTGACCGTGATGACCGCCCTGAACGCCGTGCCAGCCGTGATCGTCGGTACCTCGCGCGGCGGGCTGATCACGATGGCCATAGCGGCCGTAAAGCCGGACGCGATTTCCGGTGCGGTGCTCAACGACATCGGCCCGGTGATCGAGATCGACGGCATCGCCCGCATCAAGACCTATGTGGGCCGGGCCGGCTCGCCCGCCGGATTCGCCGAGGGCGCCGCCGCCCTCAGGGCCAAGTTCGCGGGCGAGTTCCCCGACTGGACCGACGAGGACTGGCTCGCCATGGCGCACCGGACCTGGCGGCAGGAGAACGGCCATCTGGTGCCGACCTACGACCAGGCGATCGCGCGGGCGCTCGCCGCCTTCGACATCTCGAAGCCCCTGCCCGAGCTGTGGCCGCAGTTCGATGCGCTGGCGAACGTCCCCGTGATGGTGATCCGCGGCGGCCTGTCGGATCTCCTGTCGGCCGCGACGGTCGAGAGGATGCGCGAGCACCATCCCGGCCTCGAGGCGATCGAGGTGCCGCGCCAGGGCCACGCCCCCGACCTCGCCAGCGACGACGTCATCGCCCGCATCGCCGACTTCGTGACGCGCTGCGTCGCGGCGCGGGGCTGAGATCGACGAGGCAGGCCGGACATCGGCGGCTCCCCCACCCGGCAAAGCCACGCTCGCACCTCTCCTTCGTCGTGCTCCGCAAAGGCGAGGGCTTTGCATTAGCCAGTCATTCCGGGGCGGCGCGCAGCGCCGAACCCGGAATCCAACCCAGAATGCCGAGCTTGCCGCTGGATTCCGGGTTCGCGCCTTCGGCGCGCCCCGGAATGACCAATTCTGCAAAGCCCTCGCAAAGGCGGAGCACCCAGTGCTCCGCAGTCTCTCGACCAAAACAAAGCAGGTCGGTGGGATACTGGGTCGTCCGCCTGCGCGGACGACGACCATCGAGGGGCCGTGCCTTCACCTTTGACGTCATGTGGATCGGGACGAGCCCGGCCATGACGAGGCGCGCGACGCGGCCCCTTTCCACGACGAAAAACCCCCGGCGGAGACCGCCGGGGGCTTCGACCCGAAGAGGGGTCAGACAATCGCAGTGATCAGACGATCACGGAACGATGTCGCGATGCACGCGGAACGTGACGGCCAGCGCGTCCTGATCGCCGAAGATATTGCCAGTCCGAGGAGACTGCGAGCCAACCGCACTACCCGGACCATTAACGCCCGCGATAACATTGGCACCCTCGAGTGCCGTATTCAGACGAGTATAGAGTACGTCGACGCCCATGTAGAAGTCCGGACGAACGTTCCACTGAGTGCGCGAACCCAACTGCCAGAATGAGAAGTCCATATCGCAGGGCGACCCAGCAGCAAGGGGCAGATTGTTCGTTGTGCCAGCGGACAGATAGTTGCACACCGCCGTATTGGCAGCATTCCCGTAATCAACGTCGATGTAGGCGCCGTAGACCGAGGTCTTCAGGGCCGGAGTCCACACGTGCTCATACGACGCATTGATGCCGAGAACCTTCACGAGTTCAACGGAGCCGCCATCGGTGTAGATGCCGTCAGTGAACCAACCGGCCCCAATGCTGTTCCCGCTAAACCGAAGCGGCGAGCCAGCACTCGGCTGAGTAGTCACAGCATAGCGCGTGGCCCCCTCGGTGTAGTTCACCTGGAACTGGAAGCTATCACCGCGCGAAATGAAGTCGGTCTTCACGCGAGCGCCAACGCCGACTGCCCAACCGAGCGCATCGTCACCGTTACCCTGAAGGGTCCGAGGAACAGACGTGGGGACCGTGTAGTACGAATTACCCGCTCCCGCCGGAAGCCCAAGAGCCCCGATCTCCTGGAAGTTGTACGCAGCCGACGCGTCGTGCAGAGCACCCATCACTTGGAAGGAGCCCCAGGCCTGGTCGACGCGGATGTTGGCCACGACATCCGGGAAACGAACGTTAACGCTATCGTTAGCAAGGTTGTTGCCGAGCGTGATGGCGTTCGACAGTTGCGTGCTGGTGTTGAAGATGCCGACGGTGCGAGGTCCCTCGGCGGCGATCGTCGCCGACACGCCATTGCCGAGCTGCGCCGTGTAGGCGGCGAGGTTGGTGCCGGCGTCGCCGGTGTCCGACGAGGCGAAACCGAAGTACGACACGGCCGGGTTGGAGAAGATGTCGTAGAACGACTGCGCCTTACCGAAGGTGAAGCCGGCGAACTGGATGAACCCGCGGGTCGCGTAGAGCGAGGTCGAACCGTTGTCGTCGGTGAAGCCGAGCAGGTAGTAGGTGCGGAGCGTGCCCCACTCGGTCTGCGTCCGCGAGTCCATGGTCATGACGGCGCGGGTGCGGAGCACGGCATCGGCCGGCGAAGAGCGGCTCTGCTCTCCGTTGGTGGCGCCGAACATCACGCCAGCCGCAACCTGCGAGCCGTTGCCATAGTAGTACTGGGCGCGGACGTAGCCGCCGATCTTCACGCAGGTGTCGGTGCCCGGGATGTAGTAGAAGCCGGCGCCGTACAGCGAGCAGACCTTCACGTACTCGACGGGCTTCGCCTTCACCGGCAGATCGGCCGCCTGAGCGCCGGCGATCGCCACGAGACCAGCCGCGGAGCCGAGGAGAAGGGTTTTCACCATCTTCATCTGAAACCTCCATTCGTTTGCCTTGGGAGGGTTCCGTCTCCGGCGGGTGGCATGCACCCTGGAAGGTCCCCTTACTCCCGACGATCCACCCAGTATTCCGAGCCGTTCGTGTCACCGATCCGACTTGGAACCCTAGACGGGGCGACCCCGGGAATGCCCCCCTGCGTCGCGAGGTCAGATTAGCTGAGAGCCCCCTGCAGGCAATAAAGAACCGCCGCCGAACCGCCTCCGAGCCTCTGAATCCGGGGCGGTGTTGCTCAAAGGACACGAAATCGGGGCCTACCCGAGGGGTTTGGTCAGGGAAATTACGTTAACGAACGCAGAGACTTGTCGCGAGCGACCGTGGCTCGCGCCGGACCGGCGCTGCACGCCTGCCACGGTGCCGCCTGAGCCGCCCTCGGGGCGGAAAAGCCGTCGAATCGAGTCGATTTCGGCTCCGGGCCGGGATGGCGGGACGGCGCCGGCCGCGTCGGCCAGGTGGCACCGCCTGCCGCCTCAATCAGCGGGTCTATTGTCGTCTACTGAAAATTCCGCCGGTTTCTCACCGGCTTTCCAGCGCCGCCACATCACCGCGAAGGCCGTCTCGACGTCCCGGGCAAAGCGTGCGGTGTCGAACAGAGGCGCCGTCGTCCGATTCTCGGCGAGTCTCGCCCGCAGCGCGGCCAGCCGCGCCGGGTCGTGGGCGAGCGCCAGCGCGGTCGCCTCGTAGTCGGCGAGGGAGCCGGTCACCAGCTCGGGCAGCCCGACCGCCCGCAGGAGGCTGGCACATACGCGGCCGGCGAAGGTCTCCCCCTCGCAGGTGACCACCGGCAGGCCTCCCCAGAGGGCATCGCTCGCGGTCGTGTGGGCGTTGTAGGGCAGCGTGTCGACGAACAGGTCGGCCAACCGGTGACGGGCGAGATGCTCCGGCAGCGGGCAGCGCGGCGCGAAAACCAGCCGGTCGGGATCGATTCCCCGGACCTGTGCCTCGCGCCGGAGATTGGCGCGGGCGAGCGGGTTCTCGTCGAGCAGCCAGAGGACGCTGCCCTCCACCTGCCCGAGCAGCTGCATCCACACCGCGAAGTCCGCCGGCTGGATCTTGAAGCTGTTGTTGAAGCAGCAGAACACGAAGGCGTCGTCGGGCAGCCCGCAGGCGGCGCGAGTCGGGACCTCGGCCGCGACCGCGCGGCGGTCGTCGTTCACCTGGTAGGAGTGCGGCAGCCGCACGACGTGCTCGGCGAAGCCGCCGCGCAGCGCATCCGGCACCGTGACGCCGTCCGCCAGGATGTAGTCGACGCAGTCCGAGCCGACGGTGCCGGGATAGCCGAGATAGTTAACCTGGATCGGTGCCGGCCGCCGCGCCAGCACCGGGAATCGGCAGTTCCGGGTGAGCCCCATCAGGTCCACCAGAATGTCGATCTCGCGGGCGCGGACGAGATCGGCAACCTCGGCGTCGCTCATCGCCGAGACGTCGACGACGTGATCGACGGCCGCATCGATGCGCGCGGCGAAGGCCGAGCCGGCGCGCTCGCCCCAGACGATCACGGTCGTCTCGAAGCGGGTGCGGTCGTGGTGCTCGAACAGCCCGGAGATCAGATGCGCGGTCGGATGCTCGCGCAGATCCGCCGAGAAGTAGGCAAGCCGGATGCGGTCGTGCCGCCGCGTCGCCGGATCGACCGGCGGCAGCCGCGGCGCCTCGAGCCGGGACACGAAGATGCCGGCACAGCGAAGCTGCTCGTCCGCCGAGAACGGCAGGAACAGCCCGACGAAGGGCTGCACCACCGGCTCGCCGCGGCCGACGGCGGCGCGCAGCCGCTCGACGTCCTCGTCGAGGCCGGCCCAGTCGCACACCTGCAGCTTGGTGTGCAGCCGGCCGCCGGCCAGATAATCGGGGCCGGCACCGGCCGCGAGCGCGTTGTCGTAGAATCTGAGGCTCTCGTCGTATCGCTTAAGATAATAGGCGATTTCGGCGGCGAGCTGCCACGCCTCCGCGGTCGGCGCCAGGGCCCGGGCGCGTGCGCAGTCGGCCTCCGCCTCGGCGAGGCGGTCGAGCACCATGCGGGCCTTGGCGCGGTGCAGCAACGCCCGCGCCGCGGTCGCGTCGAGCGCGATGGCGCGGTCGTAGGCCGCGACGGCGCGGTCGTGCCGGCCCTGCCGGAAGAAGACATCGCCCAGACCGATCCACGCGTCGGGCAGCGCCGGGTTCCGCGCCAGCACCTCGTCGTAGGCGGCGAGCGCCTCGGCGAAGCGGCCGAGGGCGGCGAGCGTCATGCCCCGCCCCTGCAGCGCCTCAGCCGAGTCGGGCCGTAACGCCAGGGCGCGGTCGAAGGCGGCGAGCGCCGCATCCTGACGATTTAGCGAGGCCAGCGTCTTGCCGCAGCCGAGCCATGGCTCGGGACGGTCGGGCGCCTGGGCGGCCGCCTTCTCGTAAGCCGCGAGCGCCTCGTCGAAACGGCGCAGCGCGCCGAGGACCGAGGCCCGAACGACGAGCGGATCGATGCTCGCGGGAGCGAGAGCGAGCGCCGCGTCGGCGTCGGCCAGCGCCTCGTCGTACCGGCCGAGATCGCGCAGCACCCCGGCCCGGGTGATCAGCGTGTCGGGCACCCGCGGATTCAGGGCGAGCGCGCGACCGAGCGGCTCCAGCGCCTCGGCCGGCTTGCCGACCTGCTTCAGGATCAGGCCGAAATTGTAGAGCGTGACGTCCGAGCCCGCAGTCTCGCGCGCCGCCCGGCGGGCATAGGGTTCCGCCTCGGCCCAGCGCCCGAGCCGCATCAGCAGCACCGTGAAGAGATTGAGCGCGCCCGGATGGCGGGGCGCCGCCTCCAGGACTTTCCGGAAGGCACGCTCGGCATCGCTTACCCGGCCCGCCTGCAGCGCGTCGACGGCGCGCCGGAACGTGTCATCGACGGAACGAGCCATGAGACGGATGCCCTCTGACGCCACGGCCGGGACCTTCGCCCGGCTCCGACGCGCAGAAATCCCAGCCGAGCCATCGGCGTCAAGCGCCGTTGACCTGTCGCGAGACGGCGAGCGCGATAGATACAGCGGATGATCTGGGCGGGCAGGGCTGGCGGAGCCGGAGGGATTCGAACCCTCGATACGGCTTTAAGGCCGTATAACGGTTTAGCAAACCGCCGCCTTCAGCCACTCGGCCACAGCTCCGACGCGGTTTGTCGTAGGCGGTTCGGTCAGGACGGTCAAGCCGGCGCCCCGGCGCGATGGTCCGTCGACCGCTTCGGTCCGCCGGCGCCGGCGGCGCTCTGCGGCGCCGCGCATGAACGGCGAACAGCGAACGGCGACCCGGCGGAGTCCCCTGCCCTCAGCGGCCGAGCCAGGCGCGGGCGGCGCGCTGCGCCGTCGCGATCTCGACCTCGCTCATCATCTCGGCGACCTCGCGGCGCAGCCTTATGGCGTCGCGATTGCCGTTCAGGGCGGCGAGATTGAACCACTTGTGCGCCGACACGTAGTCGGCCTCCACGCTCGCGCCGGTCGAGTACATCATGCCGAGCTGGAAGAACATGTCGGCGTCCGTGGTGGCCGCACCGAGGGCCGCCGTCTCCAATGCCGCTGTGTCGAACCGTCCCATGTCTGGCCTCCCCAGGCCGTGGCCGCTGTGCCGGCCGTTTGCTTGATCGCAGCGTCCGGATCGTCGCCGTCCGAACACCCCGATCTTCCGGGAGGCGTCTGAAAGTGCACTTAAAAGGTGCGATGAATCCCCCCTTAACGGCGCCGCGGCAGGCCCGCGGAATCGCTGGCCCGACAACGCGGAACCCTCGGATTTCCAGGCACTTTCCGAAATTGCGAGGAATCCCGGTAACCACATCGCGCAAGCCCGTGTTCACCACGCCGGAAAGCCGCGCGAAATAGGGTTTTGGTAATATGGGTCGCCGACCGGCGGTCTCGTCGGACGATCCGACGCGGCAGAGCCGCGCCGGATCCGGAGCGAAAGGTCAGCGGGCGCGCTGGCCGAACAGCAGCGCCTGGACGGCCGGGTCCTTCATGTCGACGCCGGTCGCCGCCTCGGCGGCGAGCGCCATGCCGCGCGCCACCGCGGGCCGCGCCAGCAGCGTGTCGAGCCAACGCTTCACGTGCGGGAAGTCGGCGAGGTCCTGGCCCTGGCGCGCGTGCCGGCTCGTCCAGCCGACGCAGGCGATATCGGCGATCGAATACTTGCCGGCCAGGAACGGCCGGTCAGCGAGCCGCCGGTTCATCACGCCGTAGAGTCGGTTCACCTCGTCGGTGTAGCGCTTGATCGCGTAGGGCACCTCCTCGCGCGCGTACTGCCGGAAGTGATGCGCCTGGCCGGCCATCGGCCCGAGCCCGCCCATCTGCCACATCAGCCACTGGTCGACCTCGACGCGCTTGCGCTCGTCGGCCGGATAGAGCTTGCCGGTCTTGCGGCCGAGATACTGGAGGATGGCGCCGGACTCGAAGATCGAGATCGGCCGGCCGCCCGGCCCGTCCGGATCGACGATCGCCGGGATGCGGTTGTTGGGGGCGACGGCCAGGAAGGACGGATCGAACTGCTCGCCTTTGCCGATGTTGATCGGCCGCACCGTGTAGGGCAGCCGGCACTCCTCCAGCATGATGGAGATCTTCCAGCCGTTCGGCGTCGACCAGTAGAAGAGCTCGATCGGCGCCGGCTTCGCTCCGCCGCGCGCTCCGCTGCGTGCCGGGGCAGTCGCCCTGCCCTTCGCGGCCGGCTTCGCCGCCGACGACGAACGCGTCGCGGTCCGCGCGGGTGCCGCCTTCGGCGCCGACGTCGCCGTCACGGTCTTGCGCGGTGCCGACGCGCTCTTGCCGGACGCGCTCTTGCCGGACGCGCTCTTGCCGGACGCGCGCTTGCCGGCCGCGGCTTTTCGCGGCGTCGCCTTGCCGGATTGTTTCGCGGGGGTTCGGGCCATCGTTCTCTCCTGTCGTGAACGGATCGGATCGTCGGACGAAACGCCTGATCGAGATGTCGTCGGCGGGGCGCCGGCGCAAGGCACGAATGCGGCGACCGCCGACAGTTCTCTCATCTGATCCGCGCGAGCGCGAAGGCCGTCTCTGGTCGAGATGATCGCGCGACCTGATGGCGCTGCCGCGGAGCCACTTGTATCCTGACACTCCGCTTCCACCGGAGACGACACCATGAGCAGGTTCGTGATGACGAAGGGCTGCTGGACCGAGCGTGGTTGGACGGCCGTGCTGGCGGCCGGGTGGCTCGCGCTCGCCGCGCTGCCGGTCACCGCACAGGACGCGAAGCCCGCCGCCGACAAGGCCGCCGCGAAGCCGGCCGCCGAGACGTCGTCGGCCGGGACACCGGCGGCCGGGACGCCCACGACCGCGAAGAAGACGAGCGCGCAGCAGCAGCGCATGAAGGACTGCGCCGGGAAGTGGAAGGACGAGAAGGCGGCCAAGAACGTCAAAGGCCGCGACGCCTATCGCACCTTCATGAGCGGCTGCCTGAAGGGCTGAGCGCGCGCCCGATCCCGGCGGCGTTGTCGGCGCCGCGGCCGGCGCCGCGATCGGCGTCGAGGTCGGCGCATCGCAGACGCGACTTGTCGCGCCGTCGATCGAGCGGGCGCGGACGTGGCCCCGTGTCGGTCGATCGCTGCGGCGCCGGGACGACGACAACGACTGGACGACGACGCCTCGTAGACGACGCTTCGAAGCCAGCGAAGCGAACGCCGGAGCGAGCACGCCGGACGCAAACGTCGGGTCGAGACGGGGAACGGGAACCGCAGCACTGCGCCGCGTCAGGCCGCCCACGCGATCGTGGGCTCCGAGCTTTGGGTGATCCCGTGATCACCCGGCGACGGCCTCGAGGCCTGCGGGCCGTCGCACGATGAGGGGGGCGTCGGCGAGAGGTCCGATGATCGGGCTGCTCCGGCGGCGATCAGCCGCTCGTGAAGCAGAGCGAGACCTTTGCACGGTCCACCCGACGGTCCACCGCGGTCCGGCCATCGCGGCCGGTGGAGTGGATGCCGGGCTCGGTCTCGCCGACGCCCTCTTTCGTCGTTCGTGACCGGCGGCGGTCGGAAAGCGCGCTTCGCATCTGAGAGAGCTTCGGTGGAAGCCGACGTCGGATGGAAGCTCGTTCGCGCCGCTGTCGCCGGTCCCCGACGAACGCCACGGCTTGCCCGGAGCGTGTGGCTCCGAGAGGCCGCGGTTTCACTTCTTCTTCGCGGGAGCCTTCTTGGCCGCCGGCTTCTTCGCCGCAGTGGTGGTCTTCTTCGCGGTCGCCGTCTTCTTGGCGGCCGGCTTCGCGGCGGCCTTCGTCGTGGTCTTCTTCGCGGCGGCGGTCGTGGTCTTCTTCGCCGTCGTCGTCTTCTTGGCGGCCGGCTTCGCGGTCGTCGCTTTCTTCGGCATGCTGCCCTCCTAGCCGTGGTGGGATGGCTATCAGAAACGTGCCCACGCGAATCGAGGGCACTACACTTCGATTACTACAGCACAACGGAAAAATCAGCGGCTCCGCTTGGCGTTCCGTGTCGATCGCGACGATCGATACAGGTGTTCAGCGCGCATCGTCACGGCGTGCGCGACGTCTCGCATCGCCGCGCACCGTCGCGAGCATGCGTTCGCAGGATCCGATGGCGATGAAAGTTGTGCCGATGAAATGGGCGTTTCTCGCACGTCCTCGTGAGCGCCTGCGGGTCCGTCGGCGCGACGGCACGCGAGCGCCGAACAGTCGCGGCACGGCGCGCTAACGCTTCGTTCACGTCGAAAAAAATTCTGCGGATTTC
Source organism: Rhodoplanes sp. SY1 (assembly GCF_046000175.1). Taxonomy (NCBI): domain Bacteria; kingdom Pseudomonadati; phylum Pseudomonadota; class Alphaproteobacteria; order Hyphomicrobiales; family Nitrobacteraceae; genus Rhodoplanes; species Rhodoplanes sp. SY1. The sequence goes on along the minus strand of NZ_JBEOMB010000001.1, from coordinate 34,518 downwards.
CTCCGCGACGGCGCGCCGAGGACCGCATCGCGTCGCGTCACGCGCTTCGAATCGAGCAGCGACCGATTCGACGAGGTCCCGGAACGCCTGCCGCACAGGGCGTTCGGACACCTCGCGAGGGACGAGGAACGACCCGTCGAGAGCATCGCGGCCGGAGCTGAGAGGGAGCGTCGTCGCCGGTCGTGCGTCGCACGGAAGACGGTCGGCGGACGTTCGCGAGCGGCGACGATGCGGCGAGACGACGGCGAAGAGGCGACGAGGAGGAGTCAGGAGGAGATGCGACGACCGCGGCGGGCGACGCGACGCCGCGCCGTGGACGGCGCGGCGGAGGCCGTGCCGCAGGGGCGCGCGGCGCGGCCTCGGCTCGCGCGGTGCGGCTACTCGATGCCGAGCTTGCTCTTGAGGAGCGCGTTGACGGCCTGCGGGTTGGCCTTGCCGCCCGAGGCCTTCATCACCTGGCCGACGAACCAGCCGACCATCGCCGGCTTCTCCTTCGCCTGCGCGGCCTTGTCGGGGTTCTTGGCGATCACCTCGTCGATCGCGGCGGAGATCGCGCCCGTGTCGGTGACCTGCTTCATGCCGCGCGCCTCGACGATCGCCTTCGGATCGCCGCCCTCGCTCCAAACGATCTCGAACAGGTCCTTGGCGATCTTGCCCGAGATGGTGCCGTCGGCGATCAGGTCGAGCACGGCGCCGAGCTGGTCGGCCGACACCGGCGACTCCGCGATGCCGTGGCCCTCCTTGTTGAGGCGGCCGGCGAGCTCGTTGATCACCCAGTTGGCGGCGAGTTTCGGATCGCGACGCGCGCCGGCGCCCCGCTCCACCACGCTCTCGAAGAAGGCGGCGGTCTCGCGCTCGGCGACCAGCACGTCGGCGTCGTAGGCCGACAGGCCGTAGTCCGCCATGAAGCGCGCCTTCTTGGCGTCGGGCAGCTCCGGCAGCGCGGCGGCGAGCGCGTCGACATAGGCCTGGTCGAAGACGAGCGGCAGCAGATCCGGATCGGGGAAATACCGATAGTCGTGCGCCTCCTCCTTGTTGCGCATCGACCGGGTCTCGCCGCGACCGGGATCGAACAGCCGGGTCTCCTGCACGATCGCGCCGCCGTCCTCGATGATCTCGATCTGGCGGCGCGCCTCGACCTCGATGGCCTGGCCGATGAAGCGCAGCGAGTTGACGTTCTTGATCTCGCAGCGGGTGCCGAGCGGCTCGCCGGGGCGGCGCACCGAGACGTTGACGTCGGCGCGCAGGCTCCCCTCCTCCATATTGCCGTCGCAGGTGCCGAGATAGCGCATGATGGTGCGCAGCTTGGCGACGAACGCCTTGGCCTCCTCGGCGGAGCGGATGTCGGGCCGCGAGACGATCTCCATCAGGGCGACGCCGGAGCGGTTGAGGTCGACGAACGACATGGTCGGGTGCTGGTCGTGCAGCGACTTGCCGGCGTCCTGCTCGAGGTGCAGCCGCTCGATGCCGACCCGCACGGTCTCGCCGTCCGGCATGTCGACCACGACCTCGCCCTCGCCGACGATCGGCGACTTGTACTGGCTGATCTGGTAGCCCTGCGGGAGGTCCGGGTAGAAGTAGTTCTTCCGGTCGAAGACGGACTCGAGATTGATCTGCGCCTTGAGCCCGAGGCCGGTGCGGATCGCCTGGCGGACGCACTCCTCGTTGATCACCGGCAGCATGCCGGGCATCGCCGCGTCGACCAGCGAGACATGGCTGTTGGGTGCGCCGCCGAAGGCCGCCGAGGCGCCGGAGAACAGCTTGGCGTTCGAGGTCACCTGGGCATGGACCTCCATGCCGACGATCACCTCGAAGTCGCCGGTGGCGCCCTTGATCAGCTTCGTCGTCTTCACCGGTGCGTTCATGTCCGCCTCGTCTGTCTGGCCGGAGCGGCCCGGCCGGGATCCCGGCCGGGCGCCGCCCGGTGTCCCCGCGCCCGAGAAGACGGCGCGTGGTCGATGTCTCTTTCGGTTACAGAGTGTCGGCGCCCCCTTCAAGGCTCGGCGGAGCATCGCGACCGCAGCGCACGCGGCCGAGGCATGCCGGTCGCGCGCGGCGGTTCGGATTGTCGCGCCCGGTCGCGCTCGCTATCGTCCGTCCCAACAAGAAAGTTCAACATCGTGGAGGACGTCCGAATGCACCCCCGTCACGCTACCCGTGTGCTCGCCGCCGGCCTGTTGGCCGGAACCGCCGCGCTCGCCGCCCCGGCGATCGCCCAGACCGCCACACCCGGCGCGTCATCGCCGGGCGCAGTGCCGAGCGCGGCGCCGGCTTCGGCCGCCGCCCGCACGGCCGACACGATCCTCACCAACGGCAAGATCGTCACGGTCGACGACCGCTTCACCATCGTGCCGGCGCTGGCGATCGCCGGCGAGCGCATCGTCGCGGCCGGCAGCGCGGCGGACATCGAGGCGCTGAAGACGCCCCAGACCCGGGTCATCGACCTCGGCGGCAAAACCGTCATCCCCGGCCTGATCGACAACCATGCTCATTATATGCGGGCGGCCGAGTACTGGGACCGCGAGGTGCGGCTCGACGGGATCACGTCGCGCAAGGAAGCCTTGGCGATGATCGCCGCCAAGGCGAAGGCGTCGAAGCCGGGCGAGCTGGTGCTGTCGCTCGGCGGCTGGTCGGAGGAGCAGTTCACCGATCAGCCCGGCGGCTTCACCAAGGCGGAGCTCGACGAAGCGGCGCCGAACAACCCGGTGGTCCTCCAGGTCATCTACTTCCGCATCTACGCCAACTCGGCGGCCCTGAAGGCGCTCGGCATCACCGGCGACACGCCCGACCCGCGCAACGGCAAGATCGAGAAGGACGCCAGCGGCCAGCCGACCGGCGTGCTCAACGGCGGCGGCGCCGTCGCTTGGACGCTCGGCCGGCTCGGCGAGGTCTCTAAAGAGAGAAGCGTCGAGAACGCCCGCGCCCTGATGCGCGACCTCAACCGGATGGGCATCACGGCCTACCAGGAGATGGGCGGCCGCGCCTTCAACGCCGGGCACCTCGAGGCGTTCCGCACCGTGTGGGAACGCAAGCAGATGACGGTGCGGGCCTTCTACAACATCTGGCAGGAGCCGACCTCGGCCGAGGGCGTCGACAAGGCGCTCGCCGTCATCGCCGGCCTGAAGCCGTTCCAGGGCGACGACTGGCTCGACCACACCGGCTACGGCGAGACCGTCTACTTCCCCCTGCACGACAATCTGCTCGCCCGCGGCGCCTCGCCGACGCCGGAGAACATGGCGCAGTGGCGCCGCATCGCCCAGGCGGTCGCCGACAAGGGCATGCACCTCAACGTCCACGCCCAGCTCCGCGGCACCATCGAGGCGTTCCTGACCGAGATCGAGGCGATCAACGCGGTCAAGCCGGTGAAGGGGCTGCGCTGGACCATGTCGCACGGCGACCAGCTCGAGCCGCAGGACATCGCCCGCATGAAGCGGCTCGGCATGCACGTCCAGCTCCACAGCCGGCCGACCGTCCAGGGCGCCCTGATGCTGAAGGTGCACGGGGACCGCACCTATGCGATGCCGCCGCTGCGGCTCGTCCAGGACAGCGGCATCCCGTGGGGGCTCGGCTCCGACGCCACCGCGGTGACGCCGACCAGCCCGTTCACCACCCTGCACTGGGCCGTGACGGGCGAGATGGTCGGCGGCCGCAAGATCCTCAAGGAGACGATCACGCGCGAGGAGGCGCTGATCGCCCACACCCGCTCCAATGCTGCCTTCCTGTTCCAGGACGGGAACCTCGGCTCGCTCGCCCCCGGCAAGTACGCCGACCTCGTCGTCCTCGACCGCGACTACCTCACCGTGCCGGCCGCCGAGATCAAGGATCTGAAGCCGGTGATGACCATGGTGGGCGGCAAGGTCGTGCACGAGGCGAAGTAGACGGCGCTGTCGACGATGTGACCAGCCCGCTCGCCGGGCCTCTCTTCCGCTCGTCCCCCCGCAGGCGGGGGACCCAGGGGCGCCACGACGAGACGCCCCTGGATGCCTGCCTGCGCGGGCATGAGCGGAGCATTGAGCTTCGCCTCACGCCTATCGGCGAGTCTTCTCCCGGCCGACATGCCGCGACGCCCTGTCCCGCCGCCCTGCCGACGCCCCGCATCTTCTGCTAGAGTGGCGCCAACGAGGCACCCATGACCATCCGCACCCTGCCCCCGCTCACCCCCGAGGAATTCCTGCGGCACCCCGACCTGCAGGGGGAGCGCTGCGAGCTGAGCGAGGGCCGTGTCGTGATGATGACCGGAGCGTCGAAGGCGCACCGAGAGGTGGCGGGGGAGCTGTTCGCGATCCTGCTCCGTGCCCTGGACCGACACCGATACCATGTCGCGATATCGGAACTGGCGGTCCGTGTCGGCGGGTCGGTGCGCTACCCGGACGTCGTCGTCGACCAGCAGAGCGACGACGCAAGCGGGCTGGCTGCGATTGGGCCGCTGTTGATCGCCGAGGTCCTGTCGCCGTCGACCATGATGGTGGACAGTGGGCCGAAGCTCCGCGAGTACACCAGCCTGCCGAGCCTGCTCTATTGTCTGGTGCTGTCGCAGGACGAGCCGGTCGCGTGGCTGTACCGGCGCGACGAAGCCGGCGCGTTTCCGACAGAGCCGCAACGGCTGCTCGGCCGCGACGCCGAGATCATCCTGCTCGCCTTCGATCTCGCGATCCCACTCGGCGACCTCTATCGCGAGACGAAGTCGTAAAGTCGGCGCGGCGCGCAGCGCCGGCCCACCCGGTCCAGACCAGCGGCACCGGACAGCGCCACGACCCTCACCACCACGGCTGCGGCGTGAAGCGGCCGGCGTCCTGCTCGATCACGCCGGCGAGGGAGAACAGCGTCTCCTCGTCGAACGGGCGGCCGATGAGCTGCAGGCCGAGCGGCAGCCCTTGCGCGTCGAGGCCGGCCGGCACGGCGATGCCGGGCAGGCCCGCCATGTTCACCGTGACGGTGAAGATGTCGTTCAGGTACATCTCGACCGGGTCGCCCGACACCTTCTCGCCGATGCCGAAGGCCGCCGACGGCGTCGCCGGCGTCAGGATCGCCGACACCCCCTGCGCGAAGCAGTCCTCGAAGTCCCTCTTGATGAGGGTACGGACCTGCTGGGCCCGGCGGTAATAGGCGTCGTAGTACCCGGCCGAGAGCACGTAGGTGCCGATCATGATCCGGCGCCGCACCTCCGGGCCGAAGCCGGCCGCGCGGGTCTTCTCGTACATGTCGACGATGTCGTTGCCCGGCACCCGCACGCCGTAGCGCACGCCGTCGTAGCGGGCGAGGTTCGACGAGGCCTCGGCCGGCGCCACGATGTAGTAGGCGGGCAGCGCGTATTTGGTGTGCGGCAGCGACACCTCGACGATCTCGGCGCCGGCCGCCTTCAGCCACTCGGCGCCCTTGCGCCAGAGCGCCTCGATCTCGTCCGGCATGCCGGCGACCCGGTACTCCTTCGGGATACCGATCTTCATGCCCTTCACGGAGCGGCCGACCGCCGCCTCGTAGTCAGGCACCGGCAGATCGACCGAGGTGGTGTCCTTCGGGTCGTGGCCCGCCATCGAGCGCAGCAGCACGGCCGTGTCCTTCACGGTGCGGGCGAAGGGGCCGGCTTGGTCGAGCGACGAGGCGAAGGCGACGATGCCCCAGCGCGAGCAGCGCCCGTAGGTCGGCTTCACGCCGACGATGCCGGCGAAGGCCGCCGGCTGGCGGATCGAGCCGCCCGTGTCGGTGCCGGTGGCGCCGAGGCACAGGCTCGCCGCGACCGCCGACGCCGAGCCGCCCGACGAGCCGCCGGGCACGATCCTGGCGTCCGAGCCGGTGCGCCGCCATGGCGAGATCACCGGGCCGAAATGCGAGGTCTCGTTCGACGAGCCCATGGCGAACTCGTCGTTGTTGAGCTTGCCGAGCATCACGGCGCCGTCGCGCCACAGGTGCGACGTCACGGTCGACTCGTAGACCGGCACGAAGTTTTCCAGGATCGCGGCGCAGGCCGTGGTGCGCACGTCCTTCGTGGCGAACATGTCCTTGATGCCGAGCGGCAAGCCCTCGAGCGGCCCGCCCTCGCCCTTGGCGAGCTTCTCGTCGGAGGCCTTCGCCATGGCGAGCGCCTTGTCGGGCGTCTCCAGCACATAGGCGTTGAGGACGCGCGCCTTCTCGATCGCGTCGAGATGCGCCTGCGTCAGCTCGACGGCGGAGATCTCGCGCCGCTTCAGGGCGTCGCGGGCTTCGGTGAGCGACAGGGTGTTGGGGTGCGCCGACGTCATCTCGCTCACTCCACCACCTTGGGGACCAGGAAGAAGTGGTCCTGCGTCTCCGGCGCGTTCCTGACCACGAGATCGGGGATGTCGCCATCGGTGACGACGTCCTCGCGCTTCTTCATCACCATGGGGGTGACCGAGGTCATCGGCGCGACGCCGTCGACGTCGACCTCGGAGAGCTGCTCGACGAAGGCCAGGATGGCGTTGAGCTCGCCCTGGAGGTGCTCGACCTCGGCGTCCTCGACAGCGATGCGGGCGAGATGGGCGATGCGACGGACCGTCGCGGCGTCGACCGACATGGAAGCTCCTCGGCAGCCGGAAGCGGTCGTGCGCCGTGAGTCGCGCCCCGCCCGGATTTTCCGAGGTTCTAGCAGACGGTATCGCGGCGGCAACCCGGCGAGCACGGCCGAGCGCGGGTGCGGAGGACCGGACCGCTCGGGGCCGGGAACTTACCGTCCCGGCACGCCGTTGAGGTAACGAGAGCGGGACGCCCCGCGCCTCGCCGCCGCACCCGCGGCGTCACCGCGTGCCGGGCACCCGCCCGGTCGAGACCGCAACCGTCGCACGAGCCGGAGCCCCGATGGCCACCCTGATCAGCGTCCTCATCACCTTCGTGGTCATTCTTCTGGTGCTCTACTTGATCGGCATGCTGCCGATCGACGGCCGGGCGAAGCAGATCGCCCGCATCGTCGTCATCATCATCGGCGTGCTGTCGCTGCTGCGCTACCTGGCGGTGTTCTGATCGCTCTCGCGATAGCTCTTCAGCGTCGCCCGATCGCGCTCGACCTCGGCGGCGCGGTCGGTGCGGCGCCGCCGCCAGCGCATCGTGCCCCAGATGAGCGCCGCGGCCAGCACCACGACGAAGCCGACATTCATCAGCAGCCACAACACTCCACCCGCCTCGTCCATCCTGCGCTCCTTCTTGCCCTCGGGTCCTGCGTGCTAACGTCGGGACGGACGAGAGGGTCCATGCGGCCCCGTCGGCACCGCAAGCGAGTTCTCCTAGCGGCTCTCCAGGTGGCTTACGACCGTCGGCACGACGACGTGCAGGACTAGATCGGCCGTCAGATGCGCGAGCATGGCAGCCGCCAATCCGCGCCGCCAGTAGAGCCATCCGAAGACCACGCCTCCCATGGCATTGAGGGCGATCGTGCGGACGATCACGATCGTGGTGAGTGCCCCCGATTGCGCCAGCGCCGGCAGATGGCCGACCCCGAAAAGCACGGCCGAGACGACGATGGCGGCCACGGCGACGGGTGCCGAGCGGGCGGATCGCCCGAAAAGACGACCGATGGCCCACGCGAGCAGCGTCATGACGAACAATCTCAAAAGGACTTCTTCGGTGATCCCGCCGTAGAGCGATGCGAGAAGCCTTTGCCCCAAGGGCGGCACCACGAGGTCGGAGAGCCCGCTGTATGACGAGAAGTGAACGAACGCGGCTTCTGCCGCGACGATCGCGCCGGCAGTGCCGACCCCGAGGAGGACGGAGGACCACGCATAAGGCTTGGTGGGAACCAGTTCGTAGCCGGCCGGTCGGAGAAGTCTGAGGCCGACGAATGTCGCGATCGCGAGCGAGACAGCGTTCTGAGCAAGCGAGATCGAAGCCAGCCACAGAGGGGGCAAGGGCGCATTTTTGAGCACCTCACCCTGTAACGTGAAAGCATAGGGAACCACGGCGGCAGCCCCTAACAGTCCCGCCGCCCAGACGATGCAGAATGCCCTTGTCGAAACTCCGCAGACGGTGTTTTCCGCTCGCATCGTCCCTTCTCTGCTGCCGGATACTGCCGATCTGCCGACCATTCGCCACCGAAGACTATCATCCCCCATCGCCGACGGCGGGCGGACACGCCGACCCTGCGAGCGACCATTGCCGCATTCGCGCCACCGGCGGAGTGCAGATCGACGGCATGGCGAAGGCACCGCGCGACCAGACTCCGGCCGACCTGCTCGGCGACGAGCTGATGGCCGAGAAGGCCTCGGCGCTCGGCCGGCTCGGACGCGGGCTGGAGCAGGCGCTGGCGGCGCTGCGCGCGCACGACGCGGCGCCGGGCGGCGCAGGCGCGGGCGACACACGGCAGAGCCGCGCCGTGCTGGTCGACGCGGCCGCGCATGCCTTGTGGATGCTGATGGTGCAGCGGGAGGCCTGCGGGCTGCGCGACGCGCGCGCCCTGGTCCGCGACTACGCGGTGCCGGCCGAGGTGCAATCGCGCGCCGGCGCGGTGCTCACCTCGCCGGTGCCGGTCAAGCGATCGCGGCGCGGGCCATTCTGATCGCCCGCGCCGCCACTCTATAGAAGCAGGATCAGTAGCAGTACTGGCGCTGGACGCGCTGATAGCCGCCCGGCACCGCCTGGTAGCAGCGGCCCTCGTACCAGTAGAAGCCGCCGCGGCGCTGCTCGGCCTGCGCGCCGATGATGGCGCCCGCGGCACCGCCGATCAGGCCGCCGGCGATGGCGCCGCCGGCCCGCCCCGTCGCCGCGCCACCGATGATGGCACCGGCCGCGCCGCCCAGGAGGCCGCCCGTGAGCGCGTCCTGCGCGGCCGCCGGGCCGGACGGAGCGAGCGTGAGCGCGACGAGAGCAGCGGCACCGAGGGTCTTGAGCATCGCCATTCCTCCTGAGGGTTCCCGTGCTCCGTGGTCTACGGATCTTTGTGGCTTTTTTGGAATCGACGCGGCGGAACCGCGGCCGCCGACGACCAGTCCGGCGCTCAGGCGGCGGCGACGACGTCGGCGATGAAGCGGGGCAGCGCGAAGGCGGCGCGCTGCACCTCCGGGGTCCAGTAGCGCGTGGCGAACCGCCCCGCCGCGATCCAGCGCCGCTCCAGCTCGGCCGGCTCGGTCTGCCGCAGCGCGAGGTCGTCGGTGGCGAAGCCCATGGCCATGTGGCCGCCCACATAGGTCGGGATCGCGGCGACGTAGCAGGTGCCGTCCGCGAACAGCGACCGGAAATGGCCGACCGAGGTTTTCAGCTCCTCGGGCTGGAAGAACGGCACGCCGTTCTGCGTCACCATCACGGCGCCCGGCGTCATCACGCGCCGGCAGCCGGCGTAGAAGTCGCGGGTGAACAGGACGGCGCCCGGACCCTGCGGGTCGGTCGAATCGACGATGATCACGTCGAAGCGCTCCGCGCTGGTGGCGACGAAGTTCATGCCGTCGGCGATGACCAGATGGAAGCGCGGGTCGGCGAGCACCGGCCCGGTGAACTCGGGGAAATGGGTCTTCGCGAACTCCACCACCGAGGCGTCGATCTCGACCTGGACGAGCCGCGCGACGCCCTCGTGCTTGAGGACCTCCTCGGCGATGCCGCAGTCGCCGCCGCCGACGATCAGCACCCGCGTCGCCGCGCCGTGCGCCAGGATCGGCACGTGGCTCATCATCTCGTGGTAGACGAACTCGTCCCGGGTGGTGACCTGCGTCGCCCCGTCGAGCATCAGCATCTTGCCGAAGGTCTTGTGCTCGAACAGCACGAGATCCTGATGCGCGGTGCGCTCCTCGAACAGCACCCGCTCGGCCGCGTAGGTCATGCGGAAGCCGAGATCGTCGAACAGCGTCTCGGGGATCCAGCGCTTGTCGGACATGTCGAATGGCTCCGCGGCCGTCGCGGCACGGACGGCCTCTCCGTCGTCATGCCCGGCCTCGGGCCGGGCATCCACGTCTTTGCGCCGCGGCGCGGCGTGGATGGCCGGGACGAGCCCGGCCATGACGGTTCGGTGCTAACTCACGGCTCGGTGCTAACTCACGGCTCGGTGGCTACACGCCCTGCCCGCGCAACAGCTCGCTCACGGCGACGCGCTTCGCCGAAAAGGCCTCGCGCAGGATCGGCACGCAGGCCTCGGGCACCGCCTCGCCGCACATGAACACGTCGAGCGCGGCGTAGCCGGCCTCCGGCCAGGTGTGGATCGAGATGTGGCTCTCGGCCAGCACGGCGACGCCCGACACCCCGTTCGGCTGGAAGTGGTGCAGGTGGATGTGCAGGAGCGTCGCCCCGGCGGCGTCGATGCAGCGCCGCAGCGTGTGCTCGATGTGCTCGATCTCGTCGAGCCGCTCGCCGTCGTAGATGTCGATGATCAGGTGGGCGCCGGCGCAGCGCACGCCGTGGCGCACGACGAAATGGTCGAGTCGCGCGGCGTTGCCCCGATCCTCGTCGGCCGCGGGCGCGGTCGGGATCTCGTGCTGGGCGACGTCGCGGACCGCACCTGGACGCTCCAGGCCCGTCCCCGATCGCAAGAGGGCGCTGTGACGCATGTCGTCCTCCCGGGTTCGACGGTGTTTTGGGGAAATGCTGCACGCTGACGCCGCAACGGCGCGGGGCAAGCAGATTGCGAACAAACGAAAGCCGCCGATCGGTCGCTCGGACCAGGGTCAGCGGCATGGGGGTGACATAAGCACCCCGCCCCCGGGGATCAAGGGATTTTTCGGGATGACGGGCGGCGGGCCGTTGTCCCCTCTCCCCGCTGCGCGGGGAGAGGGTGGCGCGACGCGAAGCGGCGCGTCGGGTGAGGGGGCGCTTCCGCATCGCCGAGACTCGCGGCGGCGCCCCCTCACCCGACGTCCGCGCTGATCGCGCGAACGTCGACCTCTCCCCGCGCAGCGGGGAGAGGTGAAGACATCACTTCTGCGGCAGGTTCAGCCGGATGTGCAGCTCGCGGAGCTGCTTCGGCGTCACCTCGGAGGGGGCGCCCATCAGGAGGTCCTCGGCCCGCTGGTTCATCGGGAAGAGGACGACCTCGCGCAGGTTCTCCTCGCCGGCGAGCAGCATGACGATGCGGTCGACGCCCGGCGCGATGCCGCCGTGCGGCGGGGCGCCGAGCGACAGCGCGCGCAGCATGCCGCCGAACTTCGCCTCCAGCACGTCCTCGCCGTAGCCGGCGATGGCGAAGGCCTTCTTCATCACGTCCGGCCGGTGGTTCCGGATCGCGCCCGACGACAGCTCGATGCCGTTGCACACGATGTCGTACTGGATCGCCTTCATGCCGAGGATTTTGTCACTGTCGCCCGGCTCGAGCGCCAGGAACTCGTCCACGGGCATGTTCGGCATCGAGAACGGGTTGTGGGAGAAGTCGATCTTCTTCTCCTCCTCGTTCCACTCGTACATCGGGAAGTCGACGATCCAGCACAGGGCGAACTGGTCCTTGTCGACGAGCCCGAGATCCTCGCCCGCCTTGGTGCGCGCGAGGCCGGCGAACTTGGCGAAGTCCTTCGGCTTGCCGGCGACGAAGAACACGGCGTCGCCGACCTTCAGGCCGAGCTGGTCGCGGATCGCGGTGGTGCGCTCGACGCCGATGTTCTTGGCGAGCGGACCGGCGCCGCCCTCCTCACCCTCGCGCCAAAAAATGTAGCCGAGGCCCGGCTGGCCCTCGCCCTTGGCCCAGTCGTTCATGCGGTCGCAGAAGGCGCGGTTGCCGCCGGTCGGCGCCGGGATCGCCCACACCTGGGCGGTCGGGTCGTTCGCCAGGATGTTGGCGAACACCTTGAAGCCCGAGCCGCGGAAATGCTCGGAGACGTCGGCCATCTCGATCGGGTTGCGCAGGTCCGGCTTGTCGGAGCCGTACTTCCGCATCGCCTCGGCGAACGGGATCAGCGGGAACTTTTGGGTGACGCGCTTGCCCTTGCCGAACTCCTCGAACACGCCGCGCAGCACCGGCTCGACCGCGTCGAACACGTCCTGCTGGGTGACGAAGCTCATCTCGAGGTCGAGCTGGTAGAACTCGCCGGGAGAGCGGTCGGCGCGCGCGTCCTCATCACGGAAGCAGGGCGCGATCTGGAAGTAGCGATCGAAGCCCGACACCATGATGAGCTGCTTGAACTGCTGCGGCGCCTGCGGGAGCGCGTAGAACTTGCCCGGATGGATACGGGACGGCACCAGGAAGTCGCGCGCGCCCTCGGGGCTCGACGCCGTAAGGATCGGCGTCTGGAACTCGAAGAAGCCCTGCTCCTTCATGCGGCGGCGCAGCGAGTCGATGATCTGCCCGCGCAGCATGATGTTGGCGTGCAGCCGCTCGCGGCGCAGATCGAGGAAGCGATAGCGCAGCCGGATGTCCTCCGGATACTCCTGATCGCCGAACACCGGCATCGGCAGCTCGGCGGCGGGCCCCAAGACCTCGATCTCGCGGGCATAGACCTCGACGGCGCCGGTGGGGAGATCCGGGTTCTCGGTGCCGGCCGGGCGGTTGCGCACCAGTCCGTCGACCCGGATCACCCATTCGGAGCGCACCTTCTCGGCCGTGGCGAAGCCCGGCGAGTCGGGGTCGACCACCACCTGGGTGAGGCCGTAATGATCGCGCAGGTCGATGAACAGCACGCCGCCGTGGTCGCGAATGCGGTGACACCAGCCCGACAGGCGGGCCGTGGCGCCGACGTCGCCGGCGCGCAGCGCGCCGCAGGTGTGAGTCCGATAGCGATGCATGGCGGTCCATCGAAGCATACGGCCGGCGCGAGGCGCCCGGCCCGGTGAATTCGGGCCGCACAAGCGCATGCGTCGCGCGGCCTTGTCAAGCCGCGGGGGTGGCCCGCCCGCCCGCGGAAACCGGCCCTCGCGCGACGCCGTTCGCGCCCCGCGACAGCCTCGCCGGCTTCGGCTATACGGCCGCCATCCCCGGGACGCGAGCATCGAGGCGACCATGGACCTTTCGACCACGGCCGACGCGGCCGTCGCGACGCTGCTGGCGCACGGCATCGACACGCTCTATGCGGTGCCCGGCGTGCACAACGACCCGTTGTTCGACGCCCTCTTCCGCAACGCCGAGCGCATCCGCACCGTGCATGCCCGCCACGAGCAGGCCGCCGCCTACATGGCGCTCGGTGCCGCCCTCGCGACCGGCCGGCCGCAGACCTTCGCCGTGGTGCCGGGGCCGGGCCTCCTCAACGCCGGCGCCGCGATCTTGACCGCCTACGCGATGAACGCGCCGGTGCTCGGCCTGATCGGCCAGATCCCCGAGGCCGAGATCGGCCTTTGCCGTGGGCATCTGCACGAGATTCGCGATCAGAGCGGCATCGTCGCCCGCCTCGCCGACCATACGGCCCGCATGCGCGCGCCCGAGGAGGCGGCCCCCTTCGTCGCCGCGGCGATCCGGGCGATGGCGACCGGGCGCCCCGGCCCGGTGCTGCTCGAATGCGCCATGGACGTCTGGGGCCGCCGCGCCGCCCTGCCCCCGGTCGCGCCGCCCGCGGCCCTTCCGGAACCGGAGCTCGACGAGGACGCGCTGCGCGCAGCGGCGAAGCTGCTCGGCGCGGCGAAGAACCCGCTGATCATGGTGGGCGGCGGCGCCCACGGCGCGGCCGCGGAGGTCGCGGCGCTCTCGGCGATGCTGCAGGCGCCGGTCGGGTCCGGCTTCCGCCGCGGCCGCGGCATCCTCACGAGCCGCGATCCGCTCAGCGTCACGCACCCGCTCGCCCATGCGCTGTGGGCCGAGGCCGACGTGGTGCTGGCGGTCGGCACGCGGCTGTTCTTCCCGGTCCGCGACTGGGGCGTCGACGAGGATCTCAAGATCATCCACGTCAACGCCGAGGCGGCCGAGACCACCCGCCACACCGACCCCGCCGTCGCGCTCGTCGGCGACGCGGCGGCGATCCTGCGCCGGCTGATCGACCTCGTTCCGGGCCACAACCGCGCCCGCCCGTCGCGGCGCGCCGAGATGGAGGAGCGTCAGGCGAGGCTGCGCGAAAAGCTCTCGGTGCTGCAGCCGCAGCTCGCCTATCTCGAGGCGATCCGCGCGGCGCTGCCGGACGACGGCATCTTCGTCGACGAGGTGACGCAGATCGGCTTCGCGGCCCGGATCGCCATGCCGGTCTACGCGCCGCGCACGTTTCTCTCGCCCGGCTACCAGGACAATCTCGGCTGGGGCTTCGCCACGGCGCTCGGCGCGGCCGACGCCTGCCGCGACCGGGCGGTGCTGTCGATCAACGGCGACGGCGGCTTCATGTACACGGCGAACGAGCTCGCCACCGCGATGCGGCACCGCATCCCGCTGGTCGCCGTGGTGTTCGCCGACGGCGCCTTCGGCAATGTCCGGCGCATCCAGGAGGAGAGCTACGGCAATCGGCTGATCGCCTGCGACCTCGCCAATCCGGATTTCGTCAAGTTCGCCGAGTCGTTCGGCGCCGCGGCCGAGCGCGCCCGCACGCCGGAGGAGCTTTCCGCCGCGCTGAAGCGCGGCTTCGCCCGGCGCGACATCCCGACCGTGATCGAGGTCCCGGTCGGCCCGATGCCGTCGCCGTGGCCGTTCATCTTCCTGCCGAAGGTGCGCGGGCGGTAGTTTCAAACTCCGTCATTCCGGGGCGCGCCGAAGGCGCGAACCCGGAATCCAGCGGCGAGCACCAAACGCGCGGCTGGATTCCGGGTTCGGCGCTGTGCGCCGCCCCGGAATGACGACCAGACCGATCCCCCGAGATTCAGACGAGAGGCAAGAGCGCCTACTCGGCCGGCGGCTCGTTGGTGGTACGGCGGCGCTTCTTGCGGGCGGCGGCGCCCGGGGCGGCCGGGCCGGCGAGCGCCTCGCGCACCTTTCGGGCGAGGTCGGCCTTGCGGTACGGCTTGTTGAGCAGCGTCACGTCGGGATCGAGCCGGCCGTGGTGGACGATCGCGTCCTCGGCGTAGCCGGACGTGTACAGCACCTTGACGTCCGGCCGCCGGCGCAACACCTCGGCGGCGAGCTCGCGGCCGTTGATGCCGCCCGGCATGATCACGTCGGTGAACAGGAGCTGAAACACCGTGCCGTCGTCGAGCAGCTTCAGCGCCTCCGGCCCGCTGCTCGCCGCGAACGCCGTGTAGCCGAGATCCTCCAGCAGCGTGATCACGTTGCGGCGGACGAGGTCGTCGTCCTCAACCACCAGGATGGTCTCGTCGCCGCCCGTCATGGTGTCGATCGCCGGGGCGTCCTCGTCGCCCTCCTCGCTTTCGACGATGCGCGGCAGATAGAGCTTGATCGAGGTGCCCTGCCCCTCCTCGCTGTAGAGCTTCACGTGGCCGCCCGACTGGCGGATGAAGCCGTACACCATGCTCAGGCCCAGCCCGGTTCCACGGCCGACATCCTTGGTGGTGAAGAACGGCTCGAACACCTTGTCGCGGATCGCCTTGGGGATGCCCGAGCCGGTGTCGGAGACGGCGATCATCACGAAGTCGCCGGGGCGCGCGTCCGGGTTGGTCTCGGCATAGGTCTCGTCGAGCCTGACATTGGCGGTCTCGACCGTGAGCTTGCCGCCGTCCGGCATGGCGTCGCGCGCGTTGACGGCGAGGTTGATCACCGCGGTGGAGAGCTGCGAGGCATCGACCATGGCGGGCCACAGCCCGTCGGAGAGCGCGGTGGCGAGCTCGATGTGCTCGCCGAGCGTCGGGCGCAGCAGGCGCGCCGTGTCGGACATCAGGCCGTTGATGTCGGTCGGCCGCGGGTCGAGCGGCTGCCGGCGCGCGAAGGCGAGGAGCTGGCGGGTGAGATCGGCGCCGCGCCGCGCCGCCTGGTCGATGATCCGCGCGATGGTGGCGAGATGCGGCCGGTCGGCGACGCCCTTGGCGAGGATCTCGATCGTGCAGGTGATGGCCGTGAGGATGTTGTTGAAGTCGTGCGCGACGCCGCCGGTGAGCTGGCCGATGGCGTCCATCTTCTGGCCCTGGCGAAGCTGCCGCTCGATGTGCTTCGACTTCGACAGGTCGTGATAGAGCAGCACGGCGCCGCGCACCGCGCCGTCGCCGTCGAGGATCGGGCGCGCCGTCAGCGACAGCGCGAGGTCGCGGCCGGTCGCCACCTGGCGCAGCACCAGCTCGGTCGCATCGATCGGCTCGCCGCGCAGCACCCGCCGCAGCGGCCGCTCGTTGTGCGGCACCTCGGTCGTGCCGTCGGCCTGGAAGATCGCGTAGGACTGCTCCCAGGCGTCGAGCGACTGCGTCCCGTCAATGCCGAGCAGCGTCTTGCAGGCCGGGTTGAGGTGCAGGAAGTTGCGGTTCTCGTCGGTGACCAGGAAGGCGTCGGGGATCGACGCGATGGTCTTCTCGAACAGCTCGGCGCTGCGCTGCGCCGCGACCGTCTTCTCGAACAGCTCGGAGACGTCGCGGTAGACGATCACGGCCGCCTCGTGCCGGCCGGCCTCGTTGCGGATCGAGCGGCCGCTCGCCACGATGTGCAGGTCGCTCTGGCCGGTCGCCCGCCGGCAGATGATCTCGAGATCGTCGAAGCTCTCGCCGCGGCGGGCGCGGGCGATCGGCGTCTCGTCGGCCGGATAGGGCGTCGTGCCGTCGGGCCGGAAGCGGATATAGACCCGCTGCCAGGCGGCGGAGCCGATTTCGTCGCGGTTGCCGAACATCGCCCGGCACGCCGTGTTGGCGAACAAGGTGCGCCCCTCGGCGTCGATCATCAGGACGGCTTCCGCCATCGTGTCGATCATGGTGCGCAGGAGGTCGCCGTAGCGACGCGCCTCCGCCTCGCTCTCCTTGCGGGCGCGCTCGGCGAGCTGCCGGTCGGTGATGTCGAGCGCGGTGGCGATGCGGTAGCGCACGCTGCCGTCGGCGTTGCGCACGCTGGTGATGTCGAGCTGGACCGGCAGCGACGACCCGTCGCGGCGCAGGAACACCGTGTCGAAGATCACCCGCCCGGTGCGGTCGCCCTCGGCCAGCAGGGCGGCGATGCGGGCGCGCTCCTCCTGCGGATAGCCGTCGAGCACGTTCGAGCCGCACACCTCGGCGACATCGAGACCGACCATCGCGGCGCGGGCCTTGTTGGCGAAGGCGATCGTGTTGGTCGTCGCGTCCGTCACCGTGATGCCGAAGGCGGCGTTCTCGAAGGTGTCGGCCCAGCGCCGCAGCTCGGCCTCGCGAATGACCGTCTCGGTGACGTCCTCGGTGAACAGCACGATGCCGCCGATGGCGCCGCCCGGCTCGTGCCATGGCCGGATCTCCCAACGGACCCAGATGGGCGGACGCCCCGGCACCTCGTAGCGGTCGGCGTCGCAGCGCTCGCTGGCGCCGGCGAGGCAGCGCGCATGGACGTCGCGCCAGCGCTGCGGGATGCTCGGGAAGACCTCGTAATGCGACCGGCCGACCAGCACCTCGCCGGCGACGCCGTGGTCCTCCTGGAACCGGCGGCTGGCGGCCAGGCAGCGCATCTCGCGATCGAACATCGCGATGCCGACCGGCGCCGCCTCGATGCACAAGCGCAGCAGTGCGTCGCGCGCGTGGGCGGGCCCGTCGGCCAGCAGGCCGTCGAGCGGGGTGCTCCCCGCCTTGCGCGGCGCCGGCGGGGCGGGATGGTGTGGGCCGAAGGACTTCATCGGGCTTGTCTTAGCGCGGACATACGGAAAGACGCGAGCTTGTCGCCATCGGGCAGGGCTTTATTTTGACCGACTGTATACACCGCGCCGTGTACCACAGATCCGGCACTCTCTGCACGACCGGTATGACCCAGCGAGGCTCCCTCGCCATGGCACACATCCTGGTGGTCGACGACGACGAGCTTCTCCGGGTCGTGCTCGGTCGCGCCCTGGAAGAGGCCGGCCACACCGTCTCGGCGGTCGCCGGCGGCCGCGACGCGGTGGCGAGCCTCGGCACCGGCCGCTACGACCTCGTGATCTGCGACGTGTTCATGCCCGACATGGACGGGTTCGAGACGCTGCGCGCCGTGAAGGACCGCGCGCCCGACCTGCCCGTGGTGGCGATCTCGGCGGAGCGGCGCTCGCGGCCCGGCGTGCCCTCGCCCGACTTCCTGGAGATGGCGGTCGCCCTCGGCGCCGCGGCGGGGTTGCGCAAGCCGCTGGACCTCAAGGCGCTCAAGGCGCTGGTCGCGCGCTGCCTCGCCGCCGGCGAGGCGAGCGCGCCGGACGTCGCCACGGACCCGTCCGAGGCGGGCTGACGGCTTCGCCGCGAATGCCTCGCAGTCGCGGGCGAAGCCCGGAAAAGACCGTACTTCCAAATACTTCCATGCGATGCTAGCGGATTCGGCGAAGCCGACACCAACGCCGGATACGTCGCCGAGGACCGCATGCGCGAGACTATCGAACGATACGGGCTGGTGGCGATCGCCCTGACCGGGCTCGTCGTCGGCCTCGCGGCCTGGGCGGCCGGCGCGCCCGACGTCGCCCATTGGTCGTGGTTCGCCGGAACCCTGCCCGTCGTGGTCGCGCTGGCGATCTCGATCGTGCGGGCGCTCGCCGCCGGGCGCATGGGAGTGGACGCCGTCGCCTTCGTGTCGATGAGCGCCGCCCTCGTCTTCGGCGAGCCGCTCGCCGGCGTCGTCGTCGCGATCATGTACACGGGCGGCAACGTGCTGGAGGACATCGCCGTGGCGCGCGCCGAGCGCGACCTTCGCGCCCTGGTCGACCGCGCTCCGCGCCTCGCCCATCGCCGCGCCGGCGACACGGTCGAGGACGTGCCGGTCGACGCGGTGGCGATCGGCGACGTGCTCGTGGTGCGGGCCGGCGAGGTGGTGCCGGTCGACGGCACCGTGACGGGCGCCGCGGCCTCGATCGACGAGTCCGCGCTGACCGGCGAGGCGCTCCCCGTGACTCGCCGGGCCGGCGAGGAGGTCCGCAGCGGCACCGTCAATGTCGGCGAGACCTTCGAGATGCGGGCCCGGGCGACCGCCGGCGAGAGCACCTATGCCGGGATCGTCCGCCTCGTGACGGCGGCGCAGACCGCCAAGGCGCCGTTCATCCGCATCGCCGACCGCTACGCGCTCCTGCTCCTGCCGGCGACGCTGGCGCTCGCCGGGCTCGCCTGGGCGCTGTCCGGCGACCCGATCCGGGCGCTCGCCGTGCTGGTCGCCTCCACCCCCTGCCCGCTGATCCTCGCCGCCCCGGTCGCCTTCATCGCCGGCGTGTCGCAGGCGGCCCGCCACGGCGTGCTCGTCAAAGGCGGCGGCGCCCTGGAGGCGCTGGCCGCGACGACGACGGTGTTGTTCGACAAGACCGGCACGCTGACGGTGGGGGGCGCCCGGTTGGTGGCGATCGAGACCGCACCGGGCGAGAGCGCCGGCGACGTGCTGCGGCTCGCCGCCTCGCTGGAGCAGGCGTCGCACCACGTCGTCGCCGGCGCCATCGTGGCCGCCGCCAATGCCCAGGGTCTCGCGCTCACGATGCCGAGCGAGGTGCGCGAGGCGATGGGCACGGGCCTCGAAGGGCGGCTCGACGGCCGGCTCGTCCGGGTCGGCGCACCGTCGCTGACGTTCGGCACCACCCGGCTGCCCGACTGGGCGACGCGGGCGCTGCGTCGCGCCTCCTGGCGCTCGGCGCTGGCCGTGTTCGTCACGGTCGACGGCAAGCCGGCGGGCGCGCTCCTGCTCGCCGACGAGCTGCGCAAGGAGACGCCGCGCGCCATCCAGCTCCTGCGCGGCGCCGGCATCCGCCGCATCATGATGGTGACGGGCGACCGCGCCGACGCCGCCGAGACGATCGGGGCGGCGCTCGACCTCGACGCCGTGCTGGCCGACCGCTCGCCCTCCGACAAGGTCGACGCGGTGAAGACCGAGCAGCGCCTCGCCCCCACCCTGATGGTCGGCGACGGCATCAACGACGCCCCCGCGCTCGCCGCCGCCGGAGTCGGCATCGCCATGGGCGCACGCGGCGCCTCGGCCTCCTCCGAGGCCGCCGACGTGGTGATCCTGGTCGACCGGCTCGATCGCGTCGCCCAGGCCGTCAGGGTGGCGCGCCGCGCCCGCAAGATCGCGGTTCAGAGCATCGTTGTCGGGATGGCGCTGTCGGGCGTCGCGATGGTGGCGGCCGCCTTCGGCTATCTCACCCCGGTCGCCGGCGCCCTGACCCAGGAGGCCATCGACGTCGCCGTGATCCTCAACGCCCTGCGGGCGCTCGGCCCCGGACGCGGCGCCGCCCGGGGTCAGCGCACCATGTCGTCCAGCGCGGCACAGGATTTGCGCGAGGACCACGCCCGGCTGGAGCGCAGCCTCGACACGCTGCGCGGCATCGCCGACGCGCTCGACGACGCCGATCCGGAGGAAGCGGTGCGGCTGGTCCGCGAGGCCGACCGGCTGGTCGCCGCCGAGGTGGTGGCGCACGAGCGCGACGACGAGACCGAGGTCTACCCGTCCCTCACCCGCTACCTCGCCGACAGCCACGGCCTCTCGGCAATGAGCCGGGCGCACCGCGAGATCCAGCACCTCGCCCGCCTGCTCTCCCGCCTCGCCGACGGCCTCGCGCCCGCGGACGTCGACCGCTACCTGGTGCGCGACGCCCAGCGGGTCATCGAATCGATCGAGGCGCTGGTGCGCATCCACAACGCCCAGGAGGAGGACATCTACGAGCATGCCGTCGCGGCCTGAGTCGCAAACCGGACCCGGCGCAGTGGATAACCCGTCCGGAGGACCGGGCCGAGATACCGCCGGCGGAGAGAAATCCTTGATATTCCGACGGGTCGGCCGGTGCCGGCTCGACCTGCGCGCCGTGGCACGCTAAGATTCGCCAAAATGGCATTCAGCCCATGACCCTTCTGTTTCATCGCCTATTCGGCGGCCGCGGCCCCTGCGTCAGACGCAGTCCTGTCCGACATGGTGCCGTCCGATTCCGCCCCGTTCGATGCTGATCGAGGATCCGTTGCGTACGCGAACCGTCCGGGCCGCCGCCGAGCCCGTCGACCTTCCGGCCGTCGAGCCGATCACCACCACCGAGGCGCTGGCCGCCGTTTGCGACCGCATGGCGGCGCATCCCTTCGTGACGGTCGACACCGAGTTCCTGCGCGAGAGCACCTACTACCCGCTGCTGTGCGTCGCCCAGATGGCGAGCCGCGACGAGGCCGTGGTGATCGACACGCTCGCCGAGGGCATCGATCTCGCGCCGTTCTGGGCCCTGATGGCGAACGACCGGGTGCTCAAGGTCTTCCACGCCGCCCGCCAGGACATCGAGATCGTCTGGCACCAGGCGTCGCTGATCCCGACCCCGATCTTCGACACCCAGGTCGCCGCCATGGTGCTCGGATACGGCGACGCGATCTCCTACGACCAGCTCGTGCAGCGCATCACCGGCGACAATCTCGACAAGTCGCACCGCTTCACCGACTGGTCGCGGCGCCCCCTGACACCCGCCCAGGCCTACTACGCCGTGTCCGACGTCACTCATCTGCGCGACGTCTACCTGGCGCTGTCGGACGACCTCGCCAAGCGCGGCCGGACCAACTGGGTCGACGAGGAGATGGAGATCCTCACCTCGCCGTCGACCTACAGGTCCGACCCCGAGACCGCGTGGGAGCGGCTGAAGAGCCGGGTGCGAAAGCCCAAGGAGCTCGCCGTCCTGATCGAGGTCGCGGCCTGGCGCGAGCGCGAGGCGCAGGCCCGCGACGTGCCGCGCGGCCGCGTGCTCAAGGACGACGTCATCGGCGAGATCGCCCTGCAGGCACCGACGACGGCCGAGCGGCTCGCCTCGCTGCGCTCGCTGCCGAAGGGCTTCGAGCGCTCGCGCTGGGGCCAGGACATCCTCGAAGCCATCAAGGCCGGCGTCGCCCGCGATCCGAAGACGCTGCCGCCGATCGAGCGCCATCGTCCGATGACGAACGGCAGCGCCACGGTGGAGCTTCTGAAGGTGCTGCTGCGGATGACGGCGGAGCGCCACGGCGTCGCAGCCAAGGTGATCGCCACGGTCGACGACCTCGAGCACATCGCGGCCGACGACGAGGCCGACGTGCGCGCCCTCAAAGGCTGGCGGCGCGAGCTGTTCGGCGAGAAGGCGCTCGCCCTCAAGCACGGCCGGCTGTCGCTCGCCGTCGAGCGCGGCCGCGTGGTGGCGATCGAGCGCGAATGAGACCGAGCGCGAGCGAGCTCGCGTGAATCGTGCGCGAACGCGCTTCGGTTGCGCCTCCGATGCGTGTGAGGTCGCCCGATCCGAGAGCAAAAGCCAGTGTTCCGGATGAAAAGGCCTAGTCCTTAGGGACTAAGTGAGGTCAATTCGTAGTCACACCAGCGTGAACGCCGTCCCGACCTGGCGGATTTATCGGCGAAAGCTCCGAAAACAGCGACATTGTTTCAAAGTTTAGTAAGTTCGCACCGTCAATCTCCGGCGCCTTGACCTCGCCCCGCCGGAGCCCCTGCATATGCGCCGCTTCTTGTCCTTGCGTTCGCCCGCCGCCACGCTCGCCGCCCTCGACCGGTCCCAGGCCGTCATCGAGTTCCACATGGACGGCACCATCATCACGGCCAACAAGAACTTTCTCGACGCGATGGGCTACTCGCTCGACGAGATCCGCGGCAAGCATCACCGCGTGTTCGTCGAGCCGCAGTACGCCGACAGCTCGGCCTATCGGGAGTTCTGGGCGAAGCTGAACCGCGGCGCGTTCGAGCGGGCGCAATTCAAGCGGTTCGGCAAGGGCGGCAAGGAGGTTTGGATCGAGGCCTCCTACAATCCGGTGCTCGACGCGCGCGGCAAGCCGTTCAAGGTGGTGAAGTACGCCACCGACATCACGGCGCAGAAGCTCGAACATGCCGACCTGCTCGGCAAGGTGAACGCGATCGGCCGCTCGCAAGCCATCATCGAGTTCGAACTCGACGGCACCATCATCACGGCGAACGAGAACTTCCTCGCGGTGCTCGGCTACACGCTCGCCGAGATCCAGGGCAAGAAGCATGGCATGTTCGTCGATCCGGCCGAGCGGGAGAGCGGCGAGTACAAGCGGTTCTGGGAGGCGCTCAATCGCGGCGAGTTCCAGGCCCGCCAATATCGCCGCATCGGCAAGGGCGGCAAGGAGGTCTGGATCGAGGCCTCCTACAACCCGATCTTCGACATGAACGGCCGCGTCTACAAGGTGGTGAAGTTCGCAACCGACCTGTCGAAGCGCAAGGCCGAGAACGCGGCGCTCGCCGACACGTTCGAGCAGACCGTCAAGTCGCTGGTCGGCACCGTCGCGTCGGCAGCCGGCGACATGCAGCACGAGGCGCAGTCGCTCGCCGCCGCGGCCGAGCAGACCACCAACCAGTCGACCACCATGGCGGTGGCCTCCGAGGAGCTTTCCGCCTCGGCCGGCGAGATCGCGCGCCAGCTCACCGAGGCGACCCGGATGATCGACTTCGCCGTGACGGAGGCGCAGAAGTCCGACAAGCTGGTGACCGAGCTGGTGCAGGCCGCCGACAAGGTCGGCGAGGTGACCAAGATGATCGCCCAGATCGCCGCGCAGACCAATCTGCTGGCGCTCAACGCGACGATCGAGGCGGCGCGCGCCGGCGAGGCCGGCAAGGGCTTCAGCGTCGTCGCCTCCGAGGTGAAGACGCTGGCCAGCCAGACCGGCAAGGCGACCGAGGAGATCGAGAATCAGATCCGCGGCATCCAGGACTCGACCAAGACCACGGCGGCGACCATCCAGGAGTTCGCGCGGGTGATTTCGCGCATCAGCGAGGTCAACACCTCGATCTCCGGCGCGGTCGAGGAGCAATCGGCCGCGACCCGCGAGGTCTCGGCCAACATCTCGGGCGTCAAGCAGGCGGCCGAGGAGACGGGTCGCTCGTCGACGCACGTGCTGGGCGGCTCGCAGTCGCTGCAGGAGCGGGCCGGCGAGCTCGCCTCGCGGGTCGACGACTTCCTGGTCCGCGTGCGGGCGATGTGAGGGGCGGAGCGCCCCCGTCATCCTCCTAGACGATCAGCGCCTCGCGGCCGATCAGGCGGGCGAGCTGGCGCAGGCGGTTGGCGACGCGCTCGCCGCCGAGCGTCGCATGCGCCTCGCCGAGCACGAGCTGGAGCTGGCCGCGGCGCACCACCAGGGGCACGGTCGGCAGCAGGTTCGGCATCGCGGCGGAG
This sequence comes from Rhodoplanes sp. SY1, assembly GCF_046000175.1. Taxonomy (NCBI): domain Bacteria; kingdom Pseudomonadati; phylum Pseudomonadota; class Alphaproteobacteria; order Hyphomicrobiales; family Nitrobacteraceae; genus Rhodoplanes; species Rhodoplanes sp. SY1. Next base: position 10,573 of record NZ_JBEOMB010000001.1, on the reverse strand, counting down.
AGCAGATAGGCGACCCGCATGGCGCCGCCGAGAATACGCGCGCGGTCGATCATCCGGGTGGTGACGAGCTCGCGCACGCCCGGCCCCAGCTCGCCCTCGAACAGCCCGACATGGCGGAAGTAGACGGCAAGCGCCACGAAGGTCCGGCCCGGGTGATCGACGCCGAGCAGATTGGCGTGCGAGATCACGTTGAGCGACTGCTCGCCGCGATAGTCCGGATGCGCCCGCCAGGCGATGTCGCCGAGCAGGCAGGCGACATGACGCAGTCGCTTCTCGTCGGCCGTCTCCTCGATGCCGGTCGACGCCATGAACCGATCGGTCCAATCGATCAGCTCGAGCCCGTGCTCGGGCGAGCGCGACCGCAGCACGTTGAGCTCCTGGGCGGCGTCGATCAGCGGGTCGCGCTTGCGCTCGCGCTCGGGCAGCGCCGAGAACAGCAGGCCCTCGCGCACGCCGGCGGCCGAGACGACGATCTCGCGCGGCTTCGCGGCCCGGATGATGTGCTCCAGCACGACGGCGGCGTAGCCGAGCAGCGGCCGGCGGAACTCGTTGACCGATTCGATCTGCGACAGCGTGTCGGCGTTGACGCGCCGCACCAGCCGGGCGAACTCCAGCGCCTCCCGGGCCGGGATCACGTAGTTCTGCATCACGTGCAGCGGATAGCCGGTCTGGCGCATGTGCAGGCGGGTGAGCGCACGCCAGGTGCCGCCGACCGCGTAGAAGGCGCGCCCCTGCCCGGCCTTGAGGAACTTCACGCCGCGCAACGCCTCGTCGACGATCTTGTCGGCCTTCTTGAGCGAGCGCGCCGAGAGATCCTGCAGCGCGAGGCCGCCGAGCGGCAGCGAGGCGCCGCCGGCGAGCCGGGTGCCCTTCACGTCGACGAGCTCCAGCGAGCCGCCGCCGAGATCGCCGACGATGCCGTCCGGCTTGTGGATGCCGGAGACGACGCCGAGCGCCGAGAGCGTCGCCTCGCGCTTGCCCGACAGCACGTCGATCTCGACGCCGCAGACCGCCTTCGCCTCGCGGATGAACTGCGGTCCGTTCTTCGCCTCGCGGCAGGCGGCCGTGGCGATCACCCACAGCCGCTCGACACCCATCACGTCGCACAGCATGCGGAAGCGCTTCAGCGCGGCGAGTGCGCGCCCTACCGCGTCGGGCGCCAAGAGGCCGGTCGTGAGCACCTCGCGGCCGAGCCCGGCCAGCACCTTCTCGTTGAAGATCGGGGTCGGGTTCCGGCAGAGGCCTTCGTAGGCGACGAGACGGATCGAGTTGGAGCCGATGTCGATGACCGCGACGGGCGGCCCGACGTCGAGCCGGCCCGGGGCGACGGCGGGCGCCGTCTTGGTGCGCTTAAGCACGGTCTCCCCGCCGGGTGAAGCTGCGCGGGGAAGACTCCTTCACGGACTTGCCGCGGCCGGACAGACTCGGATTTGTCATGAAGTATTTATGCGCGTTGAAGGGCTCTTCGCCGGATGCCGCCTTGATACGCGTCGAGCTTCCGTCGGGCAAGAGCGTCCAGCTCTGCTCGTTGTCTTTCAGGTTCGCCATCATGATCTGATCGAGCACCTGCTCGTGCACGGTCGCGTTGAGGATCGGGCACAGCACCTCGACGCGGCGATCGAGATTGCGCGGCATCATGTCGGCCGACGAGATGTAGACATGCGCCTTCGGGTTCGGCAGCGCGGCGCCGTTGCCGAAGCAGTAGATGCGGCCGTGCTCCAGGAACCGGCCGATGATCGACTTCACCTTGATGTTGTCGGAGAGGCCGGCGATGCCGGGGCGCAGACAGCAGATGCCGCGCACCACGAGGTCGATCTTCACGCCGGCCTGCGAGGCGTCGTAGAGCGCGTCGATGATGCCGGGATCGACGAGCGAGTTCATCTTCAGCCAGATGGCGGCCGGCTTGCCGGCGCGGGCATTGTCGGTCTCCTCGCCGATGTGGCGCAGCATGCGCTCGCGCAGGTCGAGCGGCGACACCGCCAGCCGCTCGAGCCCGGCCGGCTCGGCGTAGCCGGTGATGAAGTTGAACACCCGCGCGACGTCGCGGGCGACCGCCGGATCGGCCGTGAAGTACGAGAGGTCGGTGTAGATGCGCGCCGTCTGCGGATGATAGTTGCCGGTGCCGGTGTGCACGTAGGAGACCGGCTGGCCGTTCTCGCGGCGGATCACCAGCGACAGCTTGGCGTGCGTCTTCAGCTCGATGAAGCCGTAGACCACCTGGGCGCCGGCGCGCTCGAGGTCGCGGGCCCAGCGGATGTTCGCCTCCTCGTCGAAGCGTGCCTTCAGCTCGACGACGGCCGTCACCGATTTGCCGAGCTCGGCCGCCTCGGCGAGCGCCCGCACGATCGGTGAGTCCTTGGAGGTGCGATAAAGCGTCTGCTTGATCGCGAGGACGTCCGGATCGCGCGCCGCCTGCTCGAGGAACTGCACGACGACGTCGAACGACTCGTAGGGGTGGTGGACGATCAGATCCTTCTGCCGGATCGCCGCGAAGCAGTCGCCGGCGTGGTCGCGGATGCGCTCGGGGAAGCGCGGATTGTAGGGCACGAATTCGAGGTCGGGTCGGTCGAGCGACGTGAGCTGCGACCACTCCGACAAAGCGAGCACGCCGTCGATGCGGAACACCTCGTCGTCGGCGACGGCGAGCGCCCGCTGGACGAAACGCTGCAGCTCGGGCGGCATCGCCGCGTCGAGCTCGAGCCGGATCACCGAGCCGCGGCGGCGGCGCTTGAGCGCCGTCTCGTAGAGGAGAACCAGATCCTCGGCCTCCTCCTCGATCTCCACCTCCGAGTCGCGCAGCACCCGGAAGCCCGCCTGCCCTTTCAGCGCATAGCCCGGGAACAGCCGCGGGATGAACAGCGCGATGGCGTGCTCCAGCGTGATCAGCCGGATCGCGCCCTCCTCGCCGCCGACGAGCCGGATGAATCGCTCGATCTTGGGCGGCACCCGGATCAGCGCGTTCATGGCGCGCCCGTCGCGGCTGCGCGAGAGCTGCAGCGCGAGCGAAAAGCCGAAGTTCGGGATGAACGGGAACGGATGCGCCGGGTCGATGGCGAGCGGCGTGAGGATCGGGAAGATGTGGGTGAGGAAGTGATCCTCCAGCCAGGCGCGCTCGCCCTTGTGGAGCTCGGCGGCCTCGACGAACACGATCCTCTGCGCGGCGAGCTCGATCTTCAGCGCGCGCCACAGCCGCTGCTGCTCCTCGCCGAGCGTCTGGACGCTCTCGTTGATGCGGGCGAGCTGCTCGCTCGGGGTGAGGCCGTCCGGGCTCTTGGTGGCGATGCCCTCGCGCACCTGGCCCTTGAGGCCGGCGACCCGGACCATGAAGAACTCGTCCAGGTTGTTGGCCGAGATCGACAGGAAGCGCACCCGCTCCAGCAGCGGATGATTGGGGTTCGCCGACTCCTCCAGCACACGCCGGTTGAACTGGAGCCAGGACAGCTCGCGATTGATGTAGCGGGTCGGGTCGTGCGGCCGCTTGCGCTTGGCGGGCTTGGGGGCGACCGGCGCGATCCCCGACGCGCCGGGAACCACGACCGTCGGATCGATGTCTTGCTGGTCGACCATGCTGTTTTGGGCCTCGATGCTGCTTCGGGCCGCGATGTCCTGGGCCATGCTGTCCTGGGCCATGCTGTCCTGGGCCATGCTGTCCTGGGCCATGCTGTCCTGGGCCGTGCTGTCCTGTTCGGGCCGTTCCGGCCGACCGGTTTCATCCGGCAGCCGGGCGTCCCGCAACCGGCCGGTTGCGCCGTCCGAGTCACGACTATGGGCGTCCGCGCGCGGCAAGGCCAGCCCGAGCCGTGGCGGCATCCGGTAGCATGGTGACGCAGACGTTCAGGCGCCGGCGGCGCCCGGCCCTGCCGGCGCGCCGGCGCCGTCCTCGTCGTCCCAGCCGCCCTCGCCGGCTTCTTCGCCCCGGCCCAGAACCTCGATGGCGAGCGCCCGGGTGACCGGTCGCTTGCGGCGCAACCCTTCCTGGTCGAGCGCCGCCACCACGGCGCGGGCGGCGGCGAGCGAGCGTTCGATCCGGCGCTCCACATAGGTGAGCAGCCCCTCGTCGACGACGAGCTGGCGGTCGGCGAACAGCTTCACCAGGACGGCGCGCAGCAGCGTCGCATCCGGCGCCTCGATCTGGACCACCGGCATGGCGCGCAGCCGCGAATGCAGGTCGGGCAGCCGCAGCGTCCAGCCGGCCGGCGGAGTCTCGGCGGTGAGGACCAGGAAGGTGCCCTGGGCGCGGGCGAGGTTGAGGAGGTGGAACAGCGCCACCTCGTCGACGCCGGGCGCGACGTCGTCGAGCGCCAGAGCCCCGGCGGACAGCGCCTCGGGCACGCCGGCCTCGGTCAGGGCGGCGGCCGGCAGCACGCGGGCGCCGGCCCGCTCGGCCCAGATCGCCGCGAGATGGCTCTTGCCGGTCCCGACCGGGCCGGCGACCACCAGGCCGCGGGCCGGCCAGTCGGGCCAGCGGTCGACGAGGCCGAGCGCGGCGGCGTTCGACGGACTCTCCAGGAAGTCGTCGCGGGAGAAGCTCTCGGGATGCTCCAGACCGAGCGCGAGCTGCCCCGGATCGGTGGGGCGGACCGCCATCAGCCGGGCTCGCTCTCGGCCGCCAGATGGCGGACCCATTCGCGCGTGTAGAAGCCGATCGAGAGGAGCGTCGTGGCCGCCACCATGTACATGATGATCGACTGCACCGGCTCCGCGTCGAAGCCGAAGCCGAGCGCGCCGAGCACCAGCGACGCGAAGACGATCTGCACCACCGTGTTGACCTTGGAGATCGCCAGCGGCCGCACCTTGATCGGCTTGCCGAGCAGCAGCGTCAGCGTCACGGCGCCGACGATGAGGATGTCGCGCGACACCACAAGGATGACCAGCCACAGCGGGATGCGGCCGAACCAGCCGAGCCCGACGAAGATCGCGACGATCAGCATCTTGTCGGCGAGCGGATCGAGGTGAGCGCCGAAGTCGGTGGTCATCCCGAAGCGCTTGGCCAGGAACCCGTCGACCGCGTCGGAGACTCCGGCGGCGACGAACAGGAGGAAGGCCAGCCGCATCTCGCCCGCGGCGATCGCCCACACCAGCACCGGTACCATCAGGATGCGGACGATGGTCACGATATTCGGGAGATTGTTAACGACGCTCGGAAAATTCACGCTCGACCCCGGCTCACCCGGACCCGGCCCCGGTCCGGCACACAGATGTCCTCGATTATTCCTTTGGCGAACCTGAATTTCTTATTGTGATCGGCAGCGTTGCGCCAGACCCGATTCCGCCGTACCACCCGGCATCTTCGACGCACCCGACCTGCGAGGCCCGAATCATGAGCGAGACTAGCCGACCGGGCCTGACCTATGCCGACGCGGGTGTCGACATCGACGCCGGCAACCGCCTGGTCGACCTCATCAAGCCGCTGGTGCGGGCCACCCGTCGCGCCGGCGCCGACGCCGAGATCGGCGGCTTCGGGGCGGTGTTCGACCTCAAGCCGGCCGGGTTCAAGGACCCGGTCCTGGTCGCCGCGACCGACGGGGTCGGCACCAAGCTGAAGATCGCGGTGGAGACCGGCCGGCATGCCACCATCGGCATCGACCTCGTCGCCATGTCGGTCAACGACCTCGTCGTACAGGGCGCCGAGCCCCTCTTCTTCCTCGACTATTTCGCCTGCGGCCGGCTCGACCCGGAGCGCGCGGCCGCGATCGTCGGCGGCATCGCCGAGGGCTGCCGGCAGGCCGGCTGCGCCCTGATCGGCGGCGAGACGGCCGAGATGCCGGGCGTCTACCAGGGCGACGACTACGACCTCGCGGGCTTCGCGGTCGGCGCCGCCGAGCGCGACGGCCTGCTGCCGCGGCCGGTCGCCGCCGGTGACGTGGTGCTCGGCCTCGCGTCCTCGGGCGTGCATTCGAACGGCTACTCGCTGGTGCGCCGGATCGTCGCGCGCTCCGGCCTCGCCTTCGACGCACCCGCCCCGTTCGACCCGGCCCGCTCGCTCGGCGAGGCGCTGCTCGCGCCCACCCGCATCTATGTCGCAGGGTGCCTGGCCGCGATGCGCGAGACCCGCGCCGTCAAGGCCTTCGCCCACATCACGGGCGGCGGCTTCCCGGACAACATCCCGCGCGTGCTCGGCAAGGGCCAGGGCGTGCGCATCGACCTCGACGCCGTGCCGGTGCCGCCGGTGTTCGGCTGGCTCGCGAAGACGGGCGGGGTCGAGATGCTGGAGATGCTGCGCACCTTCAACTGCGGCGTCGGCATGATCGCCGTCACGGCCCCCGAGGAGGCCGACGCGGTCGCGGCGGCGCTGACCCGGGCCGGCGAGAGCGTCGCCCGCATCGGCACCGTGGTCGACGCCGCGCCGGACGCGCCGCGGGTGACCTATACGGGCCGCCTCTCGCTCGACGCCTGACCGGAAGCGACACCCGATGACGAGCGCCGACGAGACGCGCACCGGGGCGCATCGCGCCGCGGCGGGCCGCGCAAGAGTGGCGATCCTGATCTCGGGGCGCGGCTCCAACATGGCGGCGCTGATCGAGGCGGCCGCCGACCCGACCTTCCCGGCCGAGATCGCGCTCGTCCTCTCCAACCGCCCCGACGCCGCCGGGCTCCTGCGCGCCGCCGCGGCGGGCATACCGACCGAGGTCGTCGACCACAAGCCGTTCGGCAAGGACCGCGAGGCGTTCGATCGGGCCATGGACGCGGTGCTGCGCGACCACGGCATCGAGATCGTCTGCCTCGCCGGCTTCATGCGGCTGCTGACGCCATGGTTTGTTGGCGCCTGGGAGGGGCGGATGATCAACGTCCACCCGGCCCTGCTGCCGTCGTTCAAGGGGCTCGACACGCATGCCCGCGCGCTCGCGGCCGGCGTGCGGCTGCACGGCGCCACCGTGCATCTCGTCGTGCCGGAGATGGATTCGGGGCCGATCATCGTGCAGGGCGCCGTTCCGGTGGGCGACGACGACACCGAGGCGAGCCTCGCCGCGCGCGTGCTCGCGGTCGAGCATCGCATCTACCCGCTGGCGCTGCGCTGGCTCGCCGAAGGCCGGATCACGGTCGCGGCCGGCCGCTGCCGCATCGCCGGCGCGGCGGCGCCCGAGGGGGCGATGATCGCGCCGTCTGTGTGATACGGATTCGGGCCGATCCGACCTCGGTCGTTCCGGGGCGCAGCGAGCTGCGAACCCGGAATCCAGCGGCAAACTCTTCGGTCTTGGCTGGATTCCGGGTTCGCGCTTTCAGCGCGCCCCGGAATGACCATCGACGGGGCCAAGCGGATACGGTTCGAGCCGCGGCGTCACAGGGCCGCCACAGCCGGCCGCATCATGGCATTCGGCAAGAATCCCCCGAGGAGCTCCATGATCACGCTGTACGGCTTCGGCCCCGCTTTCGGGCTGCCCGACCCGAGCCCGTTCGTCACCAAGGCCGAGACGCTCCTGAAGATGGCGTCCGTGCCCTACCGGGCCGTGACCGGCAACCTGCGCAAGGCGCCGAAGGGCAAGCTGCCCTATATCGACGACGACGGCGCCGTGATCGCCGACTCGACGCTGATCCGCTGGCATCTCGAGACGAAGTATGGCCTCGCCCTCGACAAGGATCTCGACGACGCGCGGCGCGCCGTCGCCTGGGCGTTCGAGAAGATGATCGAGGAGCACCTCTACTGGGCCTTCCTCCACGCCCGCTGGGTGGACGACGCCAATTTCGACCGCGGCGCGCGGCAGTTCTTCGGCGCCGTCCCGGCCCCGATGCGCGGCCTCGTCATCGCCATGGTCCGCCGCAGCGTGCGCCGCGACCTGCACGCGCAAGGGATGTCGCGGCATTCGCCCGAGGACATGCTGCGCATCGGCACCCGCTCGATCGACGCGGTCGCCGACCATCTGGGCGACAAGCCGTTCTTCATGGGCGACCAGCCGACCAGCGTCGACGCGACCGTGTTCCCGTTCATGGCCGGCGCGCTGTGCCGCCAGTTCATCACGCCGCTGCGCACCGCGGCGGAGCGCCGCCCCAACCTCGCGGCCTACGTGGCCCGCATGGCGCAGCGCTATTTCCCCGACTATCCGGAGCTGACCGGCGGCGCGACGAGCTGACCTCGAAGCCCGGTCATTCCGGGGCGCGAGCCGAAGGCTCGCGAACCCGGAATCCAGTCGCAGACACGGCGTTCCGGGCTGGACTCCGGGTTCGGCGCTGCGCGCCGCCCCGGAATGACTCGGCGTCGAATCTTGCCCTACTGGCTGACGATCCGGTGCGCCCTGATCACCTCGGCCCACACGGCGGTCTCGCGGCGGATTCTTGCCGCGAAGACGCCCGGCCCCTCGACCGTCACGGTCACGCCCTGGGCCGCGAGCTTGTCCTGCACGGCCGGCGACTGCAGCACGTCCGCCGTGACGGCGGCGAGCGCATCGCGGGTCGCGTCCGGGACCGCCTTGGGCGCGAGCATGCCGTACCACGACGTCACGTCGATGCCGGCGACGCCGGCCTCGGCGAGCGTCGGCACGTCGGGGACGAGCGGGCTGCGGCGCGCGGTCGTCATCGCCAGCGGCACGACGCGCTTCGCCTGGATGGCCGGCAGCGCCGCCGTCAGATTGGTGGCGACGAGCCCGATGTGATTCCCGATCACGTCGGTGAGCGCCTGCGACGAGCCGCGATACGGCACATGGGCGAGCGCGACGCCGGCCGTGTCGTTGAACAACTCCATGGCGAGGTGGAGCTGGCTGCCGACGCCCGGCGAGCCGTAGCTGATCCGCTCGGTCCTCGCCTTGGCGATCAGATCGGCGATCGTCGACACGCCGAGCCCCGGCGCGGCGACGATGATGTTCGGCGCGCTGGCGAGCAGCGTGACGGGCGAGAAGTCCTTCTCGACGCTGAACGGCAGGTTCGGCATCAGGGTCGGGTTGATGGTCAGGTTGCCGGCCGGGATCAGCAGCAGCGTCGCCCCGTCGGGGGCCGCCTTGCGCACCATGTCGATGCCGATATTGCCGGCCCCGCCGGTGCGATTCTCGACCATGGCGGCGTGGCCGGAGCGGGCCTGGAAGGTGTCGGCGAGCAGCCGGCCGAGCACATCGACAGGGCCGCCGGGGCTGAACGGCACGACGAGCGTCATGGGCCGTTGCGGGAATCCCGGCGGCACGCCCGTCGCCTGCGCGAGCGGCGCGGCTAAGGGCAGCGCCGCGGCGCCGGCCAGCATCGTGAGAAGACCGCGACGGGTCGGACGGAAGGAGCTCACGGGGGTCATTCGGGGGTCTCCGCTCGGGCGCAGCCCCATCCTGAGGGACTACGCATTCCTACGGAGATGATACGCAAGCCACATGCCACGCGCATCCTCCGGCGGCGAGCCCGGACGGCCGCCCGCGGGCATAAAAAAACCCCCGGTGAGAACCGGGGGCTACGGGACGCACCCGCAAGCCGGACGAAGCCGGCCGGGCCGCTTACGCGACCTTGAGGTTCTCCGCGGAGGTCTTGCCGCGGTTGGTGACGAGTTCGTACTCGATCACCTGACCTTCATTCAGGGTGCTGAGGCCGGCCCGCTCGACAGCCGAGATATGGACGAACACGTCCTTATCGCCGGTCGACGGCCGGATGAACCCATAGCCCTTCGTGGGGTTGAACCATTTGACGGTGCCTTTTTGCATCGTCGGTCTCCTGATCAAAGTCTGACGTCGCGATGGACGCGAATGCCGACGAGGGGTCGCCGGCCTTCACGTAACAACCTGGATTTTTGGGGAGATCCGAATCGTTGACGTCATTCGACGCTGCGCGGCCGGAACGGCCAAAAACCGATTGCCACGACCAGATAACGACAGATCCGAGGCCGACGCAAGTTTAAAGCGACATAGCCCGATGGGGATGTACTTCGAAATCGCATGTGTAGTCCGATCTTTACGCAGAGCCATACCTTGTTGCACTGCATCAAGGTCTCTCTGCCCGGCGCGTCCCGATCGAAACCCCAGCGTCAAGCGTGCTTTACGGCGGGATCGGGCTGCTGCGGCATTACCGTAGAAATACCCCCCGATCATCACGGCTACAGGATGTCGCAGGGGCGCGGTAGGATGATCTGCCCCCGAGGAACAATCCTCGTTAAATGGAAAGACCTAGCGCCATAGTCTTCGCGTCTGTCCGGGGCCGTACTTTGCTTTCGCCACCCCGCCGAGCAGCGGGCGACCTCCGGAGACGCCGGATCATGGCCGGGTCGCGGAGACTCAGATGGCTCCTGTGAAGACGGCACCGGACTGGCACGAGCCGGCCCTCGGTTTGCCGCGTTCGGCCCTGCCGCTCGCCGCGTTGTCGGCGGCCGTCACGGTGCCGCTCGCCCTGTTCGCTTGGGTCTTGCCGACCGGCATCGTGATGTCGGCCTTCGCGCTGCTCGCCGTCGTGATGGCCGGTGCGTTGGCGGTCGCCGATCGCGCCTCCGGTCCGCCCCGACGGACCGACCGGCCGACGCTGCGCGACATCGCCGGCGCCTTCGCGCTCACCGCCGCGACCGCGACCGTGCTGGCCGACATCGACGGCACGGCCCGCTGGCTCGGCCTCTAGGCCCGCCGGCTCGGGCGTCGATACGCCCGAGCGTTCTTCGGGCGAACGCGACGGCGCTCGC